>CAJNCX010000004.1:0-172975 GCA_905221365.1 bacterium | reverse complement strand
CCGAACACAGCAGTTAAGCCCTAGAACGCCGGAAGTAGTTGGGGGTTGCCCCCTGTGAGATATGGAAGTCGCTTAGCAGAATAGGAAGTTTAGAGGCTTCCTTTTTGGGAGTTTAGCTCAGCTGGGAGAGCATCTGCCTTACAAGCAGAGGGTCAGCGGTTCGATCCCGTTAACTCCCATAGGTCCCGTAGTGTAGCGGTTATCACGTCGCCCTGTCACGGCGAAGATCGCGGGTTCGATTCCCGTCGGGACCGTAAGATAACGAAAGTTATTTTAGACTCGTTAGCTCAGTTGGTAGAGCAATTGACTTTTAATCAATGGGTCACTGGTTCGAGCCCAGTACGGGTCATATTTGCGGGTTTGGCGGAATTGGCAGACGCACCAGATTTAGGATCTGGCGCTTAACGGCGTGGGGGTTCAAGTCCCTTAACCCGCATAGTAGAAATTAGCCGGCTTAGCTCAGTTGGTAGAGCATCTGATTTGTAATCAGAGGGTCGCGTGTTCAAGTCATGTAGCCGGCATTAGAACTAGAAGAGGTCGATGCGAACGTAGTTCAGTGGTAGAACACCACCTTGCCAAGGTGGGGGTCGCGGGTTCGAATCCCGTCGTTCGCTTAGAGAGGCCGGGGTGGCGGAACTGGCAGACGCACAGGACTTAAAATCCTGCGATTGGAAACGATCGTACCGGTTCGATCCCGGTCCTCGGCATATAATAATGAGCACCCTTAGCTCAACTGGATAGAGTACCTGACTACGAATCAGGCGGTTAGAGGTTCGAATCCTCTAGGGTGCATTTTTTCTATTTAACTCGGGAAGTAGCTCAGCTTGGTAGAGTACTTGGTTTGGGACCAAGGTGTCGCAGGTTCGAATCCTGTCTTCCCGATTTGATTTATTGACTAAGATACTTAAGTGAGTATCTTTTTTTGGCTCTTTGTCAACTGTAGTGGATTACCAAAAAGTCATACTCTGGAGAGGACTAAATCAGTCCTCTCCTTTTTGATATTCAAAGCGACGAGAATTCTAGTTTTAAAATTGTCAAAGTTCCGAAAGCCAAAGATATTGCGTTTGATGAGTTTTATGAGATGATTGGTTGCTTCTAGTTTGGCTTTGGAATAGAGTGATTCAAGGGCATTAATGATTTTTTCTTTGTCCTTGAGAAAGGTCTGAAAGACAGCCTGAAAGCGATTTCGAATAATCGCTTGTGTTCTGCATTCAAGGACAGTGATAATATTGAGATTCTTAAAGCCTTGTACGGATAAAACTCATTTTAAAGGCGTACTCGTCTCAGGACATAGTCTTATGAAGTCGACTAAAGTCATTGAGCTTCCGAATGACGGTTGAAGTTGAAATGGAAAGCTGGTGAGCGATATCGGTCATAGAAGTTTTTTCAACTAGTTTTTGAGCAATGATAGCACTTGAAACGACGCTTTTTAAGGAGGATTCTAGTAGGCATACCAGTCGTTTCGAGGCAAGGAATCTTAGAGGTTTTTTGGAAGTCATATTTCTTCATTTGGGTTCCGCAATCAGGACAAGATGGGGCGTCGTAGTCCAGTTTAGCGGTGATTTCCTTGAAGGTATCTCTATTAACAACATCCATAATTTGGATATTAGGGTCTTTAATATCGAGTAGTTTTGTGATAAAATGTAATGGTCCCATATGATTCTTTCTAATGATGGTTTGGTCGCTTTTCATTATAGATCTTATGGGACTTTTTTTCTACAACAAAATAGGCTCCATCATATCTATAGGGGATTTACCCACTACAAATATTATAGAGTCTGCAAACAACACCCCATGACTAGAAGATTCTTCTAATCATGGGGTGTTTTCTCTATAGGAGGGCTAGGTTATACTCTTCGAAAATCTCTTCAAACCAGGTCAGCTTCGCCTTATCTACAACCTCAAAGCTGTGCTTTGAGCAGCCTGTGGCTAACTTCCTAGTTTACTCTTTGATTTTCATTGAGTGTTAGTTCTTTTTCTTGTTTTTTATCAACCATCCAAGTCCGAGCAGGGCAAGGATACTGAATCCAGCAAGGGCAAGGAGGGATTTACTCTCAGTTCCTGTGTTTGGAAGGAGGTTTTGAGAGTGAGCCTCTGCAGCAGTTTCTTGAGTTTCAGGATTGGCTGCTAGGTTTTGAGCTCGGCCTTGTTCTGGTTCAACATCTAAGCTAGAAAGATCAAATTCTGGTTTTTCTTCCACAGCTGGAGCGACAATGGCACCACCTTGAGATAAGCGGAGAACGACAGCAGTGAGAGCGTTCAATTTCAAGCCTTTTTCAGTCCATTCGAGACCTTGAGGGTTAGAAATTCCTACTGGTCCTGCTTGGTTTTCATCTGCGAGGACTTCAGCCTTTCTCAAGTGAGCAAAGGCAGTTCCCAAGTTGAATTCGCGAGCCTTACTATCCGCATTGACAAAGACAGCGTAGATATCTCCATTTGGGGCAGTGATTTGGTAGCCGATGACCACGTCTTCTTTTTCAACACCATTTTGGCCTGGGACAGTAATGAGTCGTACGCGCTCTTTGATATCTTGTAGGCTCTTGAGTCGGAAGGCATCTGTCGATTGACGAAGGGCGATCAAACCTTTCATATAGTTACGGCTCTTGACATTTTCAGGGAAGGCTTTACCATCTGTTGCCTTGGTCCAATCAAACTTGTTGACAGCATCACTAGAGTCGTAAGAGTCATGGATAAAGTAAGGATAGACAAATGGCTTGCCGTCCTTGTCACGTAACAAGTGAGATTTGTTTGGGACCTTATCGTCTGGAACAGGAGTCTTGTAGGCTGGGTCTAGGAATTGTTTGGTACGTCCGTATTCCTGACCAGAGTGGATAAACGGAGTTCCTTGAGCAGTCAATACCATGAGGTTTCCAAGTCGCAAACGGCGATGGATTTCAGCATAGTTCTTAGCCTTGCTTGGGTCTTTTTTGATAGACTGGGCAATGATGTCAAAGAGTGTCAAGTTATCATGGGCTGCGATATATTGGATAACATCTCTAGGATTGTCAGCTTCAAAGTTAGTTGGTTGGGCAATGAGATTTTTAAAGATGGTATTGATATCTCGTTTGCCACCTGTGATAAAGGCAGGTTGACCTTCGTTTGGATAGCCAGACTTGAGGTTGTTGCGGATGTCGTCTGAAAAGACAGCGACAGTATCTGTTTTCTTCATCCAAGACTGGTCAGCAGGTTGTACAGGCGCATTTTCATCACCAGTATAGGTTCTCCAGCCTTCACCTAGCATGATAAGGTTTGGATTAAGGGCGCGTGCAGCTTTGTAAGCTTCTTCGATTGAAGCCGCATCGTGGTCACCCATCATATCGAAGCGGAAACCATCTACTTTGTAAGTTTCAACCAGATACTTAATAGAGTCTACCAAGACACGTTTAGACATGTAGTGGGTTGTTCCCAAACGACCGCCTCCAAAGCTAGTACGTGGAGTTCCATCAGCATCCATAAAGTGATAGTAGTTTGGCTCAATATCCTCAAAAATGTCAACATTTGCAGTATGGTTGTAGACCACGTCCAAGATGGCACCCATGCCACGTTTATGGATTTCGTTGATGAGGTTTTTAAATTCTGCGATTCGTTTTTCTGGATCCTTAGGATCGCTTGAGTACATACCAGTCAAGGAGAAGTAGTTTTGAGGGTCATATCCCCAGTTGTAGTTGCTGTTGCTTGAAGCGTAGGCAGACAAACGTTCATGGTTTTTCAATTCATTGACAAAGTAGTAGGACAAGACAGGAAGGAGTTGGATATGAGTCACACCCAAGTCTTTGAGATAGTCTAATTTTTCGATAAAGGCTTCAAAGGTACCAAATGGCTTGGTCAAGTCTTTTGCGATGGCAGGATCCGAAGTGAAGTCACGCACATGAGCCTCATAGATAACGGCATCTTCACGTGATTTGAAGTTACGAATCTTCCCATAGGTCAAGTCTTGCGGACCTAACTTCGCTGGATCGACAAAGGCAGCTTTAGCGACCTTATGAGCGGCATCTGTTTTTGCTAGGTCACTATTCCAAGCCGCTAATGATTTGGCATAAGGGTCAAGAACGAGGACAGTTTTACCTTGGCGCTCAATCTGGTAGTGGTAGTAGTAGCCAGTGTAGTTGCTGATACCGAGACCAGAGTTTGCATCCAGAGTTTGTTTCCAGGTTCCCTTTTCTCCTTTTTCAAGGGCGACAGTTCCAACTACTTTTTCAGGGTCTTTCTTGTCATAGACGACAACGGAAACCTTATCAGCACTTGGAGACCAGAGGGTGAGGTCAACACGCTTGCCATCTTCTTTTAGAGTTGCGCCGAGTGGACCATCGTAACTGTAGGACTCATCCTTGAGGCGCCAGCTTGAACGTGTGGTAAATCGGTCTGAATTGTAGCTGACAGTGTATGGGTGTTGAGTGTCAGAGAAGTTGCCGATGTAGGTCACTTTTTTACCTGCCTCATCCACTTCCACGTCTGTGATAGCTACTTTATTCCCTTGGTAATCAGTGATGCTGGAGTGTTTGAGGATATCGTCTTTTTTGGCCCCAACTAGGGTAGAAAAACTGCTTTCGATACGAGATTTAGCCACGTGTTGGGCACCAGTCATGCGGATATCGTGCACATAGTAGGGGTTGGTGTAGATGGTTTCGTCATCATCCTTGAGGAAAATCTGACTGTGATTTTTTAGATCCGTGAATTTATAATCCTCTTTTCGGATTTTCACATCATCGCCTTTCTTGCTCTCATCTAGTAATAAAAATCCAAATTCTCTTGCAGCATCATTGAGTGGGATATCAATGTAACGGCCATGTTTTCCAGTTGCGGTAAAGTCAGTACCGTCAGGCCATTCTCCACTGCTTGGGTTCTTGACATCGCCCCAATACCAGAGAGATTTTTTGTCATAGTTCCCGTCGGTACGGTAGTAGTTGACACGAATAGTGCCTGCTGGCTGAGGGCGGTAGTTGTATACCTTGTAGTTTTCATCTAGCCAAGCCTCATTCATTTTGGGAGAGAGGCGCTCTACCGAACGGTCCCCTGTCAAGTTATCCCCTTTGGAATTATTGATGAGGAAGCTGACTTTCTTGGCTTGCTCATTTTTGAGTTTGACATCTAGATAATAGCCGTAGTCATCTTGCTTGGCATCCTTGAAGGACTTGGCTCCATTGGGCCAGTTTTCAGACGGTTTTTCAACATCGTCCCAAGTCCAAAGACCTTGAGAATCTTTGTTTTCTTCAGGGAGTTTTTTTACATGGATGCGGAAGTGGTTGTCTGCGATGGGTTCTTCAGAGGATGTATCAGCTTGTGGTTTTTGATCTGAAGTTGGCGTCGAAGTGCTGGCATTTACTTTCTCTTCCTTGCTGTTAGCTTGGCTTGTAGTAGCATCTTCTGTTTTAGGTGTTTCTGGTGCTGTAGCAGTTTCCACAGCTGGAGCTTCTTTTTTAGCGTTCAGGGAAGCGTTTGCATTCTTGTGTTCAGAAATAGGCGTTTCCTTTTGAGTTTGACTAGTTTCAGTCTCAGTAGGAGCCTTGGCCACTACGCTAGTATTTTCCTGAGTTTGAGGAAGGTTTTCGTTGGCCGAAATAGTTGGCGTTGCAGCAGAAAGTAGGACAATACTGGCACCAATAAGGACAGAACCAGTTCCGTTCTTCAAGGAACGAATACCGTAAATCATTTTTTTCTCAGTTTGAGATGGGATCTTTTTCATCACAATTCTCCTTGTGTAGTTGTTCCCTATCAGTATAGCACGAGGTAAACATTAGTGCAAGCGTTTTCCTAGTTTTTGAGAGAAAATATAATGCTTAATTCTCTTGAAATTTTAAAATAATATATAGGAAAAGATTGTTTAAAAAATAGTAAAGAAACCTTGAAAAATCTGGCTAAATAAGGTATAATATAGGTAGTCATTTGTCGTAGGTTTTGTCTGAAATATTGTCCAGACAAGGCTCACAGCAGTTAAATCTTCTGAAAAAGTCAGATTTAGCTGCTCTTTTTGTGCTTTTTTTCAGGTTTTCGAGTGCTTGTAACAAAGATTTAAAGATTCTGAAAATTCATCAGAAGGACATGGTGATAAGGTTTTTTAAAACCATATGACGATTAGAAAAGCCTGATTGACAAGGCTTGGAATTTATTTACAAAGGAGAATCATCTTGGCAGGACATGACGTTCAATACGGGAAACATCGTACCCGTCGTAGTTTTTCAAGAATCAAAGAAGTTCTTGACTTACCAAATTTGATTGAAATTCAAACGGATTCATTCAAAGCTTTCCTAGACCATGGTCTTAAGGAAGTGTTTGAAGATGTATTGCCAATTTCAAACTTCACAGACACAATGGAGTTAGAATTTGTTGGCTATGAAATCAAGGAACCGAAATACACGCTCGAAGAAGCTCGTATCCACGATGCTAGCTACTCAGCACCCATTTTTGTAACCTTCCGCTTGATCAACAAGGAAACTGGTGAAATCAAGACTCAAGAAGTCTTCTTTGGTGATTTCCCAATCATGACCGAAATGGGTACTTTCATCATCAATGGTGGTGAACGTATTATCGTTTCTCAGTTGGTTCGCTCACCAGGTGTTTACTTTAATGACAAAGTAGACAAGAACGGTAAAGTGGGCTACGGTTCTACTGTTATCCCTAACCGTGGAGCTTGGTTGGAACTGGAAAGCGACTCAAAAGACATCGCCTATACTCGTATCGACCGTACTCGTAAGATTCCATTTACGACCTTGGTTCGTGCGCTTGGTTTCTCAGGTGATGATGAAATCTTTGATATCTTTGGTGATAGTGAGTTGGTTCGCAATACTGTTGAAAAAGATATCCACAAGAATCCAATGGACTCTCGTACAGACGAAGCCTTGAAAGAAATCTACGAACGCCTTCGTCCAGGTGAGCCTAAGACTGCTGAAAGCTCACGTAGCTTGCTTGTAGCTCGTTTCTTTGACCCACGTCGCTACGATTTGGCAGCTGTTGGTCGTTACAAGATCAATAAAAAACTCAACATCAAAACACGCTTGCTCAACCAAACCATCGCTGAGCCATTGGTAGATCCAGAAACTGGTGAAATCTTGGTAGAAAAAGGAACTGTCTTGACTCGTAGCGTGATTGAAAGCATCGAGCATCACTTGGATGGCGACTTGAACAAAATCGTTTATATTCCAAACGATGCAGCTGTTCTGACAGAACCAGTTGTCCTTCAAAAATTCAAAGTTGTTGCCCCAACGGACCCAGACCGTGTTGTAACCATCATCGGGAATGCCAATCCTGATGACAAGGTTCGTGTTGTAACTCCTGCAGATATCCTTGCTGAGATGAGCTACTTCCTCAACTTGGCAGAAGGTATCGGACGTGTGGATGATATCGACCACCTTGGAAACCGTCGTATCCGCGCAGTTGGTGAATTGCTTGCCAACCAAGTCCGTCTTGGACTTTCTCGTATGGAACGTAACGTCCGTGAACGTATGTCTGTTCAGGACAATGAAGTTTTAACACCGCAACAAATTATCAACATCCGCCCTGTAACAGCTGCAGTCAAAGAATTCTTTGGTTCATCACAGTTGTCACAGTTCATGGACCAACACAACCCGCTTTCTGAGTTGTCTCATAAACGTCGTTTGTCAGCCTTGGGGCCTGGTGGTTTGACACGTGACCGTGCTGGATATGAAGTACGTGACGTGCACTATACTCACTATGGTCGTATGTGTCCAATCGAGACACCTGAAGGACCAAACATCGGTTTGATTAACAACTTGTCATCTTACGGACACTTGAATAAGTATGGCTTTGTTCAAACACCATACCGTAAGGTTGACCGTGAAACAGGTGTTGTTACCAACGAAATCGTTTGGTTGACAGCCGATGAAGAAGATGAATTTACTGTAGCGCAGGCTAATTCTCGCCTCAACGAAGATGGTACTTTTGCTGAGAAAGTTGTCATGGGACGTCACCAAGGGGTCAACCAAGAGTATCCAGCAGAAGTGGTTGACTACATGGACGTGTCACCAAAACAGGTAGTTGCCGTTGCGACTGCATGTATTCCTTTCTTGGAAAACGATGACTCCAACCGTGCCCTTATGGGTGCCAACATGCAACGTCAGGCTGTGCCTTTGATTGATCCAAAAGCACCTTACGTTGGTACTGGTATGGAATACCAAGCGGCTCATGACTCTGGAGCGGCTGTGATTGCTCAGTATGGTGGTAAAGTTACTTACGCAGATGCTGACAAGGTAGAAGTACGCCGTGAAGATGGTTCATTGGACGTTTACCACATCCAAAAATTCCGTCGTTCTAACTCAGGTACTGCTTACAACCAACGCACTCTCGTTAAAGTTGGCGATGTCGTTGAAAAAGGTGACTTTATTGCTGACGGACCTTCTATGGAAAGAGGGGAAATGGCGCTTGGACAAAACCCAATCGTTGCCTACATGACTTGGGAAGGTTACAACTTCGAGGATGCCGTTATCATGAGCGAACGCTTGGTCAAAGACGATGTCTATACATCTGTCCACCTTGAGGAATACGAATCAGAAACGCGCGATACAAAGCTTGGGCCTGAAGAAATTACTCGTGAAATTCCAAACGTTGGTGAAGATGCTCTTAAAGACCTTGACGAAATGGGTATTATCCGTATCGGTGCCGAGGTTAAAGAAGGGGACATCCTTGTCGGTAAAGTCACACCTAAGGGAGAGAAAGACCTCTCAGCTGAAGAACGTCTCTTGCACGCTATCTTCGGAGACAAGTCTCGTGAAGTGCGTGATACCTCGCTTCGTGTACCCCACGGTGCCGATGGTGTCGTTCGTGATGTTAAGATCTTTACACGTGCAAATGGAGATGAGTTGCAATCAGGTGTTAACATGCTGGTTCGCGTCTACATCGCTCAAAAACGTAAGATCAAGGTCGGAGATAAGATGGCCGGACGTCACGGAAACAAAGGGGTTGTCTCTCGTATCGTTCCTGTAGAAGACATGCCTTACCTTCCAGACGGAACTCCAGTCGATATCATGTTGAACCCACTTGGGGTGCCATCACGTATGAATATCGGTCAGGTTATGGAGCTCCACCTTGGTATGGCAGCCCGTACTCTTGGTATCCACATCGCGACACCAGTCTTTGACGGAGCAAGTTCTGAAGACCTTTGGTCAACCGTTAAAGAAGCAGGTATGGATAGCGATGCTAAGACGATTCTTTACGATGGACGTACAGGTGAGCCGTTTGACAACCGTGTATCAGTTGGTGTCATGTACATGATCAAACTCCACCACATGGTTGATGATAAATTGCACGCGCGTTCAGTCGGACCATACTCAACCGTTACCCAACAACCACTCGGAGGTAAAGCTCAGTTTGGTGGACAACGTTTCGGTGAGATGGAAGTTTGGGCTCTTGAAGCCTACGGTGCGTCAAATGTTCTCCAAGAAATCTTGACTTACAAGTCTGACGATATCAACGGACGTTTGAAAGCTTATGAAGCTATCACAAAAGGAAAACCAATTCCAAAACCAGGTGTCCCAGAATCCTTCCGAGTTCTTGTGAAAGAATTGCAATCTCTTGGTCTTGACATGCGTGTCCTTGACGAAGATGATCAAGAAGTGGAACTTCGTGACTTGGATGAAGGAATGGACGAAGATGTCATCCACGTAGATGATCTTGAAAAAGCCCGCGAAAAAGCAGCCCAAGATGCAAAAGCAGCCTTTGAAGCTGAAGAAGCAGAGAAAGCAACAAAAGCGGAAGCAACAGAAGAAGCTGCTGACCAAGAATAAGCAGTTCACTTAGAATAGAAAGGGAAGAAATAGTGGTTGATGTAAATCGTTTTAAAAGTATGCAAATCACCCTAGCTTCTCCAAGCAAAGTCCGTTCATGGTCTTATGGAGAAGTCAAAAAACCTGAAACAATCAATTACCGTACCTTGAAACCAGAACGTGAAGGACTCTTTGACGAAGTCATCTTTGGTCCTACAAAAGACTGGGAATGTGCTTGTGGTAAGTACAAACGCATTCGTTACAGAGGGATTGTTTGTGACCGTTGTGGGGTTGAAGTAACGCGTACAAAAGTTCGTCGTGAGCGTATGGGGCACATCGAATTGAAAGCTCCTGTATCTCATATCTGGTATTTCAAGGGGATTCCAAGCCGTATGGGCTTGACCCTTGATATGAGCCCTCGTGCCCTCGAGGAAGTTATCTACTTTGCGGCTTATGTGGTGATTGATCCTAAGGATACACCACTTGAGCACAAGTCTATCATGACAGAGCGCGAATACCGTGAGCGCTTGCGTGAGTATGGTTATGGATCATTCGTTGCCAAGATGGGTGCCGAAGCTATCCAAGACCTTTTGAAACAAGTAGATCTTGAAAAAGAAATTGCTGAACTCAAAGAAGAGTTGAAAACAGCTACTGGACAAAAACGTGTCAAAGCTATCCGTCGTTTGGATGTTTTGGATGCCTTTTACAAGTCTGGAAACAAACCTGAATGGATGATTCTCAACATCCTTCCGGTTATTCCACCAGATCTTCGTCCAATGTTGCAGTTGGATGGTGGCCGTTTTGCCTCATCTGACTTGAACGACCTTTACCGTCGTGTTATCAACCGTAACAACCGCTTGGCTCGTTTGCTTGAGTTGAACGCACCAGGTATCATCGTTCAAAATGAGAAGCGTATGCTTCAAGAAGCAGTTGACGCTTTGATTGATAATGGTCGTCGTGGTCGTCCGATTACAGGACCAGGTAGCCGTCCACTTAAATCATTGAGCCACATGCTCAAAGGGAAACAAGGACGCTTCCGTCAAAACTTGCTCGGTAAACGTGTTGACTTCTCAGGACGTTCTGTTATCGCCGTTGGTCCAACCCTTAAGATGTACCAATGTGGTGTGCCACGTGAAATGGCGATTGAGCTCTTTAAACCATTCGTCATGCGTGAAATTGTTGCCCGTGACATCGTGCAAAACGTCAAGGCAGCTAAACGCTTGGTGGAACGCGGAGACGAACGTATCTGGGATATCCTTGAAGAAGTAATCAAAGAACACCCAGTACTTTTGAACCGCGCACCGACCCTTCACCGTTTGGGTATCCAAGCCTTCGAGCCAGTCTTGATTGATGGTAAGGCCCTTCGCTTGCACCCACTTGTCTGTGAAGCCTACAATGCCGACTTTGACGGGGACCAAATGGCCATCCACGTACCGCTTTCAGAAGAAGCTCAAGCAGAAGCTCGTATCTTGATGTTGGCTGCTGAGCATATCTTGAACCCGAAAGATGGTAAACCAGTTGTTACTCCATCTCAAGATATGGTTTTGGGTAACTACTACTTGACTATGGAAGAAGCTGGTCGTGAAGGTGAAGGAATGGTCTTCAAAGACCGTGACGAAGCTGTTATGGCTTACCGTAATGGTTATGTTCACCTCCACTCACGTGTTGGTATTGCAACAGACAGCCTCAACAAACCTTGGACAGAAGAGCAAAAACACAAGGTCTTGTTGACAACTGTTGGTAAAATCCTCTTCAACGATATCATGCCAGAAGGTCTACCTTACCTGCAAGAACCAACAAATGCTAACTTAACAGAAGGTGTTCCAGCTAAATACTTCTTGCCGCTTGGTGGAGATATCAAGGAAGCAATCAGCAATCTTGAACTCAACCCTCCATTCAAGAAGAAAAATCTTGGAAATATCATCGCTGAAATCTTCAAACGTTTCCGTACGACAGAAACTTCTGCCTTACTTGACCGCATGAAGAACCTCGGTTACCACCACTCAACTCTTGCAGGTTTGACAGTGGGTATTGCCGATATCCCAGTCGTTGAAGACAAGGCTGAAATCATCGAAGAATCACACAAACGTGTAGAACAAATCACTAAACAATTCCGTCGTGGTATGATCACAGACGACGAGCGCTACAACGCTGTTACAGCTGAATGGCGTGCTGCCCGTGAAAAATTGGAGAAACGTTTGGTTGCCAACCAAGATCCTAAGAACCCAATCGTTATGATGATGGACTCTGGAGCCCGTGGTAACATCTCAAACTTCTCACAGCTTGCCGGTATGCGTGGTCTGATGGCCGCTCCGAACGGACGTATCATGGAATTGCCGATCCTTTCAAACTTCCGCGAAGGTTTGTCAGTACTCGAAATGTTCTTCTCAACTCACGGTGCCCGTAAGGGTATGACCGATACGGCCCTTAAGACAGCCGACTCAGGTTACTTGACTCGTCGTTTGGTTGATGTTGCCCAAGATGTTATCATCCGTGAAGATGACTGTGGAACAGATCGTGGTCTCTTGATCCGTTCTATCGCAGAAGGAAAAGAGATGATCGAGTCTCTCGAAGAGCGTCTCAATGGTCGTTACACCAAGAAAACTGTTAAGCACCCAGAAACTGGTGCAGTGATCATTGGTCCGAATGAGTTGATTACAGAAGACAAGGCGCGTGAAATTGTCAATGCTGGTGTGGAAGAAGTTACTATCCGTTCCGTATTTACATGTAACACTCGTCATGGTGTCTGCCGTCACTGTTACGGTATCAACTTGGCGACTGGTGATGCGGTTGAAGTTGGTGAAGCAGTTGGTACAATCGCTGCCCAATCTATCGGGGAACCTGGTACACAGCTTACAATGCGTACCTTCCACACGGGTGGGGTTGCCTCAAATACCGATATCACTCAGGGTCTTCCTCGTGTCCAAGAAATCTTTGAAGCTCGCAATCCGAAAGGGGAAGCGGTTATCACTGAAGTCAAGGGTGAGGTTACAGCCATCGAAGAAGATGCTTCAACTCGTACCAAGAAAGTCTTTGTTAAGGGTGAAACTGGCGAAGGTGAATATGTCGTTCCATTTACAGCACGTATGCGTGTCGAAGTTGGAGACCAAGTCTCTCGCGGTGCAGCATTGACAGAAGGTTCTATCCAACCAAAACGTCTCCTTGCTGTTCGTGATGTCTTGTCAGTTGAAACTTACCTTCTCGGTGAAGTACAAAAAGTTTACCGTAGCCAAGGGGTAGAAATCGGTGACAAGCACATCGAGGTAATGGTTCGTCAAATGATCCGTAAAGTTCGTGTCATGGATCCAGGTGACACAGATCTTCTCATGGGTACTCTCATGGATATCAACGACTTTACAGATGCCAACAAAGATGTTCTTATCGCAGGTGGAGTTCCAGCGACAGGTCGCCCAGTTCTTATGGGAATCACCAAAGCCTCACTTGAAACAAATAGTTTCTTGTCAGCGGCTTCCTTCCAGGAAACAACTCGTGTCCTTACAGATGCGGCTATCCGTGGTAAGAAAGACCATCTCCTTGGACTCAAGGAAAATGTTATCATCGGTAAGATCATCCCAGCAGGTACTGGTATGGCTCGCTACCGTAACCTTGAACCACAGGCTATCAATGAAGCAGCATATCTGGCTCCAGAACAAGAAGAGACAGAAAATGCTCCAGTAGACGAAACTGTGGAAATCCAAGTTGAAGAAACAGTAGAATAAAAGCAAACGAGAGAACCTTTGGGTTCTCTTTTGTTTTACACTTCTGCCTATTGGGGTTAGGTGAGCACGACGCAATATCTCTCAAATCGCTTCAACTGTTTTTCATTTTTGTCAGTTGAGCGTCAAAATTGGACATTTGAGACGAGAGGGGAATTTTTATCTTTCTCGCAGAGTATAATCATTTATACGAAGGGAGAATGAAAATGGTGAAATCAATTCGCATCTTATTGTTGCTGGCTTTGCTCCAGATTAGTTTGAGTAGTTGCTTGTTGTGGACGGGGCCAGCATTGACTTTAAAGCAATCTAGTGCCTATTTCCTTGTGTTCCTTGCGATTGTTTCGAGCATGTGTGCAGCGATGAATTTCTTTTATACTCGAGATCAGGATGTTCATAGCATTATAAACAGTCAGAAAAAAGTGAAACTATTTTATAGTATCTTGTTGGTTTTAAACCTAGTAGGCGTCTGTCTGGTGTTGTCGGAGACTATTTTAACACAGACAGCTTTTCAGCAAGAGCTGGTAGATCTTTTCTTGCCCTCCTTCTTTTTCTTGTTTGGCATTGATTTACTTGTCTTTTTACCATTTGAAAAATACAGTCGAGATTTGGGAACCACTCTCAATAAGAAAAAAACAGTTGTCCTGACAGTTTTGGCAACCATGCTGTTCTTGAGAAATCCAATGACAGTCTTATCCATTGTTTTTTATGTCGGTTTGGGATTCATTTTTGCTCGATTTTTGTTTCCAAAATCTATGAGAAGAGAATTTTCCTTTTACGGGCATGTGATCCGAGATATTTTACTTGTTAGCGCCATGTGTATATTCTTTTAAAAACACTTGTCTATCAATAAAAATCCCTTATTTTACCAAAGTTGTTATAGTAAGTTTGTAAAGAAAATTTACATAAAATAGAACTTTTTGGTATAATAGTAGCATGTACACAAAAAATGAAGAAGAGCTGATCAATCTGGGAGAACGCCTAGGAACCTTGCTCCAAAAAAATGATGTTTTGATCTTGTCTGGGGAATTGGGTGCTGGTAAAACAACCTTTACCAAGGGGATTGCTAAGGGCTTGGGTATTCGTCAGATGATCAAAAGTCCAACTTACACCATCGTGAGAGAGTATGAGGGTCGCCTTCCGCTCTACCACTTGGATGTCTATCGGATTGAGGGGGATGCTGATTCGATTGACTTGGATGAGTTTCTCTTTGGTGGTGGTGTGACCGTTATCGAGTGGGGACATCTTTTGGGTGAGGATTTACCAGATTCCTACTTGGAGTTGGAATTCTTGAAAGAGGCTGATGGTCGTCGCCTCTATTTTACCGCTCAGGGTTCTCGTGCTGAGGAATTGATTAAGGAGCTTCAAGATGGAGTATGAACTTTGTATTCGTGAGGCTGAAGCTCATGATGCAGCTGCTTTGGTTGCATTCTTGGATTTAGTTGGTCAGGAGACAGATTTCACCAGTTTAGATGAAAATGGTATCCTGATGACAGAATCTGAAATGGCGCTTTTTATTGAAAAGCAAGCGACTTCAGATAATCAAATCACTCTCCTAGCCCTCCTGAATGATGAAATTGCAGGTGTTTTGAACATCACGGCAGAGCAACGTATACGGATTCGTCACATCGGGGATATCTTTTTGGTCATCCAAAGGAAGTTTTGGAATCATGGCTTAGGAAGCGTACTCCTTGAAGAGGGAATTGAGTGGGCTAAAACCAGTGGAGTTCTGCGTCGTTTGCAGCTCAGTGTACAAAAGCGCAACGAGGCAGCTATCCACCTCTATTCAAAATTTGGATTTGTTACAGAAGGCTTACAAGAAAGAGGAGCCTATTTAAAAGAAGGGATATTTTTAGACGTTTACCTGATGGGTAGACTGATAGATAAATGATAAGATGGTAAAAAAAATAATCGGAATGCTACTAGCTTTTCTAACAGTAACGGCTTTAGGTGTAGGTGCGTATGCCTATACTATTTATTATCAAGGAACTGAAACCTTAAGTAAAAAAACTTATAAGAAAATTGGTGAAGAAACCAACGTGATTGAGGCGACAGAGCCTTTGACCATCCTCTTGATGGGGGTAGATACGGGAAATGTAGAACGTACAGACCCTTGGGCGGGGAATAGTGATTCTATGATTCTATTGACGGTTAATCCCAAAACAAAGAAAACCACTATGATGAGTTTGGAACGGGATATTTTGACCAAGATTGAGACTGGAAACGGTCAAGTTCAGGAAGCCAAACTCAATGCGGCCTATGCCAATGGCGGTGCAGAGTTGGCTATTTCAACAATTCAAAAAATGATGAACATTCATATCGATCGTTATGTGATGGTCAACATGCAAGGACTCCAACAGCTAGTTGATGCAGTTGGGGGCATCACAGTAAATAACACACTTGGTTTCCCGATTTCGATTGCTGATCAGGAAGAATTTAATAAAATCTCGATTGGAGTCGGTGAGCAAACTTTGAATGGTGAGGAAGCCCTGGTCTATTCACGGATGCGTTATCAGGATCCTGAGGGAGACTATGGTCGTCAAAAACGTCAACGTGAAGTCATTCAAAAGATTATGGAAAAGGTCTTGAGCCTCAATAGTATCAGTCATTATCAAGCTATCTTAAAAGCGCTTAGTGATAATATGCAGACAAATGTTGATTTGTCTGCCTCCAGTATTCCACAACTACTTGGTTACCAAGATTCCTTTAAAAACATCGAAACTCATCAACTTCGTGGTGAAGATGCTGAGTTGCAAGGAATCTCTTATCAAATCGTAACGATGGAGCATATGCTGGAAATGCAAAATCTCTTGCGTCGTTCCCTAGGGAGAGAGGACGTAGCAGAGTTGGAGACCAACGCTGTTCTGTATGAAAATCTTTATGGTCGAACAGCACCTTCCACAAATGCTTCAAACGAAGAGATAGAATAAAACAAAGAATCAAATCGTGGGACTTTCCTGCGATTTTTTCAAAAAGAATCCGAATAGATAGGTAGGAGGAAAGATGAAAGCAGAAATTATTGCTGTAGGAACGGAAATTTTAACAGGGCAGATCGTCAATACCAACGCCCAGTTTTTATCAGAAAAGCTAGCAGAAATTGGAGTAGATGTCTACTTCCAAACAGCTGTCGGAGATAATGAAGCGCGTCTCATGTCCTTGCTAGAGATTGCGAGCTCGCGTAGCAGTCTAGTCATTTTGACAGGGGGCTTAGGGCCAACAGAGGATGATTTGACCAAACAAACATTGGCAAAATTTTTGGGAAAAGGTTTAGTGTTTGACCCTCAAGCGCAAGAGAAACTGGATGTCTTTTTTGCTCATAGACCTGACTATGCTCGGACACCGAATAATGAACGCCAAGCCCAAATTGTAGAAGGGGCAACTCCACTGCCAAATGAGACAGGTTTAGCAGTCGGAGGGGTATCGGAAGTAGATGGCGTGACCTACGTGGTCCTCCCAGGACCGCCAAGTGAGTTGAAACCCATGGTCTTAAATCAACTCTTACCTAAGTTAATGACTGGTACCAAGTTATATTCACGAGTGCTCCGTTTCTTTGGGATTGGTGAAAGTCAGTTGGTGACCATTTTGGCGGATTTGATTGACCATCAAACTGATCCGACCTTGGCTCCTTATGCCAAAACGGGAGAAGTGACCTTACGCTTGTCCACAAAAGCAGTCAGTCAAGAAAAGGCTGATCAAGCCTTGGACATCTTGGAAAATCAAATCTTGGATCGTCAGACTTTCGAGGGAATTTCCCTACGAGACATCTGTTATGGATATGGGGAAGAAACTAGCCTCGCAAGTGTCGTTGTAGAAGAGCTAAAGAAGAGACAGAAAAGCATTACTGCGGCAGAAAGCTTGACGGCAGGCCTCTTTCAAGCGACATTAGCAGACTTTTCGGGCGTTTCAGCAATCTTTAATGGCGGTTTTGTCACTTACAGCCTAGAAGAAAAGTCTAAGATGTTGGATATTTCTGAGCAAGAGCTAAAAAAATACGGGGTCGTTTCTGAGTTTACGGCCCGAAAAATGGCAGAGCAGGCACGGATCAAGACTCAGTCTGACTACGGAGTTAGTTTGACGGGTGTGGCAGGGCCAGATAGCCTAGAGGGGCATCCAGCTGGTACAGTTTTTATTGGACTGGCACATGCAAAAGGGACAGAAGTTATCAAGGCTAATATCGCAGGGCGGAGCCGAGCAGATGTTCGTCAGATTGCGGTCATGCATGCCTTTAACCTAGTTCGCAAGGCTTTATTAAGTGACTAACTTTTGATATAATAGTAGATAGGTCTTAGGACTATTAGAATACAGGAGAATAGAATGGCGAAAAAACCAAAAAAATTAGATGAAATTTCAAAAAAGTTTGGAGCGGATCGTGAAAAAGCCTTGAACGATGCTCTTAAATTGATTGAGAAAGACTTTGGTAAAGGCTCAATCATGCGTTTGGGTGAGCGCGCGGAGCAAAAAGTGCAGGTCATGAGTTCAGGCTCATTGGCTCTTGACATTGCCCTTGGTTCAGGTGGTTATCCTAAAGGACGTATCATCGAAATCTATGGACCAGAATCATCTGGTAAGACAACGGTTGCCCTTCACGCTGTTGCGCAAGCACAAAAGGAAGGTGGTATTGCAGCCTTTATCGATGCGGAACATGCTCTTGACCCAGCCTATGCTGCAGCCCTTGGTGTGAACATTGACGAATTGCTCTTGTCACAACCAGACTCAGGAGAGCAAGGTCTTGAAATTGCAGGAAAATTGATTGACTCAGGTGCAGTTGACCTTGTCGTTATCGACTCAGTTGCGGCTCTCGTACCTCGTGCAGAAATTGATGGGGACATCGGAGACAGCCACGTTGGTTTGCAGGCTCGTATGATGAGCCAAGCTATGCGTAAACTTGGTGCTTCTATCAATAAAACCAAAACAATTGCCATCTTTATCAACCAATTGCGTGAAAAAGTTGGGGTCATGTTTGGAAATCCAGAAACAACACCTGGTGGACGTGCTCTGAAATTCTACGCTTCAGTCCGTTTGGATGTTCGTGGAAGCACGCAAATCAAGGGAACTGGTGATCAAAAAGATACCAATGTCGGTAAGGAAACTAAGATCAAGGTCGTGAAAAACAAGGTAGCTCCACCGTTTAAGGAAGCCTTCGTTGAAATCATGTACGGAGAAGGGATTTCTAAGACTGGGGAGCTTTTGAAGATTGCAAGTGATCTCGATATCATCAAAAAAGCAGGAGCTTGGTACTCTTACAAGGATGAAAAGATCGGTCAGGGTTCTGAAAATGCTAAGAAATACTTGGCAGATCACCCAGAAGTCTTTGATGAGATTGACCATCAAGTTCGTGTTCAATATGGCTTGATTGAAGATGAAGAAGGGACAACTCCTACCTCTGTTGCTGAAGATCTAGCACCTAACCAAGAAGTAACACTTGACCTAGGCGATGATCTTGGAATCGAAATTGAAGAATAACAAAAAAAGTAGCAGATAGGAACTGCTACTTTTTTTGTTTGTTTCAGATGAAAGAACTAATGGTCACTAAAACGACGATACTCGATATGAAAGTCAAAATAATGCTCATCCTGTAACTTTTGGAAGATATCGCGATAGGCTTCTTCGTCAAAATGGTCGCCACGGTAGAGGATTTCAAAACTCAGATCATCGTACTCTAGGAAAGCGTTGGCTGTTTTAAAGCCATTTTGGCGATAGAAATCCATGCGGGCCTTTCTCTGCTCCAAGTTATCGCATTCTTCATCTAATCGCTCGACTTCCAGTAACATAGTTCGCTGGTAAAAATCAGTTAGCTTTTCGATGATTTCTTTTCCATATCCGTGGCTTCTCAAGTGGGGCATGATGGCAAAAAAACTGATATAGAAGGCTTTCTGGTTGAAAATGGAGAAGGCAAAGCCGACAAACTCTTCTTGGTTATAAAAGGCAAAAAAGTGCGCGTCATCTCGGTCCTGATAGCGTAAGAACTCTGACAGAGGAACTCGTTCTTCCTCGGGGAAAGCTTCCTTGTTTAGCTTTTCAACCTTATCAAGATCCGGAAATGCATCGGTTATTAATTGACTGGTCAAACTCATAAATGACCTCCTTTTCTTGATTATAGCAAATTGTCTCTCTATAAGCAATTGATTGCAAACTTAGTTATAGAGCCTTGTCGCTCCTTTAGAAAGCTGATATAATAGCTTTATGAACAAGAAACGATCCGTGGACTTGATACATGGTCCTATTCTTCCCGCGCTATTAAGCTTTGCTTTTCCAATCTTGCTGTCAAATATTTTCCAACAGCTTTATAATACAGCTGACGTCTTGATTGTTGGACGATTTCTTGGTCAAGATTCCTTGGCTGCAGTAGGGGCGACAACGGCCATTTTTGACTTGATTATAGGCTTTACGCTTGGTGTTGGCAATGGGATGGGGATTGTCATTGCCCGCTATTATGGGGCTCGCAATTTCACTAAAATCAAAGAAGCAGTTGCTGCAACCTGGATTTTAGGAGGACTTCTCAGTATTTTGGTTATGCTGATGGGCTTTGTCGGTCTGTATCCACTCTTGCAATATTTAGATACCCCTGCTGAAATCCTTCCTCAATCCTATCAATATATTTCTATGATTGTGACTTGTGTAGGTGTTAGCTTTGCTTATAACCTCTTTGCAGGCTTGTTGCGGTCTATTGGTGACAGTCTGGCTGCGCTTGGTTTCTTGATTTTCTCTGCTCTGGTCAATGTGGTTTTGGATCTCTATTTTATCACGCAACTGCAACTGGGAGTTCAATCTGCGGGGCTTGCTACCATTATCTCGCAAGGCTTGTCAGCGGTTCTTTGCTTTTATTATATCCGTAAGAGTGTTCCAGAACTGCTTCCTCAACTTAAGCATTTTAAATGGAACAAGGCCTTGTATGCGGATCTTTTGGAGCAAGGTTTGGCTATGGGCTTGATGAGTTCGATTGTGTCTATTGGTAGTGTGATTTTACAGTCTTCTGTCAATACTTTTGGAGCAGTGATTATTAGTGCCCAAACAGCAGCTAGACGGATTATGGCCTTTGCTTTGCTTCCAATGACGGCTATTTCTTCTGCCATGACGACCTTTGCTTCTCAAAATCTCGGGGCTAAGCGACCAGACCGCATTGTTCAAGGTCTTGGTATTGGGAGTCGTCTGAGCATGTCCTGGGCAGGTTTTGTTTGTATTTTCCTCTTTTTTGCCAGTCCTAGCTTGGTTTCCTTCTTTGCCAGTTCGACAGATACTTACTTGGTAGAAAATGGTAGTCTTTACCTGCAAATCAGTTCAGTCTTTTATCCGATTTTGAGCCTTTTGCTGATTTATCGGAATTGCTTGCAGGGATTGGGGCAGAAAGTCCTTCCTCTAGTTTCCAGCTTTATAGAACTAATCGGGAAAATCGTTTTTGTGGTTTTGATTATCCCTTGGGCAGGGTATAGGGGAGTTATTCTCTGCGAACCCCTTATCTGGGTTGCCATGACTACCCAACTGTACTTTTCACTTTTCCGCCATCCCCTGATAAAAGAAGGAAAGGCAATCTTGGCAGCCAAAGGACAATCCTAGCTGGATTTGCTGAATAAAATCCATTTCCTCTAGTGAAAATCGAAAAAACTTGTGTTATAATAAGAAAGATTAAAATGTGAAAAAAGGAGATTCCTAATGGGACGTAAATGGGCCAATATCGTAGCCAAGAAAACGGCTAAAGATGGAGCTAACTCTAAAGTATATGCAAAATTTGGTGTAGAAATCTATGTAGCAGCTAAAAAAGGTGATCCAGACCCAGAATCAAACACTGCTTTGAAATTCGTTATCGATCGTGCCAAACAAGCCCAAGTGCCAAAACACGTTATCGATAAAGCGATTGATAAAGCAAAAGGAAACACAGACGAAACCTTTACAGAAGGACGTTACGAAGGATTTGGACCAAATGGTTCTATGTTGATTGTGGATACCTTGACTTCAAACGTCAACCGTACCGCAGCTAATGTCCGTGCAGCTTTTGGTAAAAACGGCGGAAACATGGGTGCTTCAGGTTCAGTTTCATACCTCTTTGACAACAAGGGTGTTATCGTATTTGCAGGTGAAGATGCGGATGCTATCTTTGAACTTTTGCTCGAAGCAGATGTGGATGTGGACGATGTAGAAGCAGAAGATGGAACAATCACGGTTTACACAGCTCCAACAGACCTTCACAAGGCTATCGTTGCCCTGCGTGAGTCAGGTGTCGAAGAATTCCAAGTTACTGAATTGGAAATGATTCCTCAGTCAGAAGTGGAATTGTCAGGTGAAGACCTTGAAACCTTTGAAAAACTTTACAGTGTTCTTGAGGACGACGAAGACGTACAAAAGATCTACACAAACGTAGACGGATTCTAATAGAAAAACGAACAGTTTTACTAGCTGTTCGTTTTTTTGATATTTGAACCTAGACTCTGGTTTCAGAATCGTTTTGTTGCTTGCTTTTTTCTAGACCTAGACCGACTGCATGTTTTTGGACGAGCAAGAGCTGTCCATTGTCCTGTTTTGCAAAAGTTAGGGTAACAGTCTTGATTTTGTCACCAATGGAGATATAGGTGATTTTTCTCGTATCGTACCCTCCGATAGTGGAGTCAAACTCGGAGTCTGGTAGTCCGTGTTTTTTGATAATATCCTTGTAGTTGGTACCACCTTTTCCTTTGTTGTCAAGGTCACCTTCGATTAAGGCGTCGAACTGTTCTTGGGTCCAGGTGAAGGTATCGTCTTCTTCCTCCTCTGGGATGGAATAGGCGCTATCATCTGTCAAGTCGCTTTCTTCTTCGCGTTCCATTGAGGAACTTGCCTCTCTATAGGAACGGTTAAACTCCCTGACAAACTCTTTGTAGACATTAGCGTACAGTATCTGGGTCGTAAAGAAAAGTACAACAGAAGCAACTGCAAGGGATGTTCCGATAATGGCCATTGTTTTCCGTTTTTTGAGGTTGACGATAAGGCCGATAATGCCCAAGATCAAAGCGACAATAGCGATGAAAAAAGACAGATAGTTAATAAACGGAATCCAAGACCCTAAAAGTGCGATGGCTCCAAAAATAGTTGCTAAAATCCCTAAAACTTTTTGTTCTTCTGGTTTCATTTGAAAGTTTTCTCCCTTCATCGAGTGAATGGATTTCTATCCATGGTAGTTAGTGCTTATTATAGAAAAAATATTGCATAATGTCAATTTGTGCCAAAATAGTTCTCTTGGAAACTTTTTTCTTGACATTTCTTCTGGAAGTGATAATATAGTTCTCATGGAAACTTAATTAGTTCTCCAGAGAACTATATTCAGTCGTGAGAAAGGAGCAATCATGGACAAGCCGATGTTAATGTTCAAACGTTTTGGGCACCAGGTTCATCTGATGGTACAGAAAGAAGCTAAGCGATGTGGCATTGAATTTATGGGTGGACCGCAAGGGCAGGTTCTGCGTTTTTTAGATCATTGTGAACAAAAAGAGGAACTGGTCTTGATTAAGGATATCGAACAGGAACTCAATATTACTAAATCTGTTGCGAGTAATTTGGTCAAGCGCATGGTACAAAATGGTTTGGTCGAGTTAGAGGCCAGTCCAAGTGATAAACGAGCAAAATTTGTTCGTTTGACCGACAAATCGCGTTCGCAGATGCAAGAAATTAAAGTATTTTTTGATCGAATTGATCAGAGTTTGTTAGAGGGTGTTTCGGATTCGGACTTGGCAATATTTGAAAAAGTTCTCGGTCAGTTGCAAGCAAATGTAGAAAAAATAGGAGGAGAGAATGAAAAAACTCGCTAAACGTATTACAGGAAAAGAGTGGGGGATGATTCTCCTTACGATTCTGTTCACTTGTTTCTCGGTCTATCTCGAGTTAGAGGTACCGACTTATATTTCGCAAATTACAGAATTACTGGGAACGTCTGGAACGCAGTTGGGTGAACTCTGGTCACCAGCTGCGAAGATGATTGGATTGTCTTTATTGGCTTTCTTTTCATCTGTTATGGTTGGTTTCTTTGCTGCTCGCGTTGCAGCCTCCTATACGGCTCATTTACGCAGTGATATTTTTAATCGTGTATTGGATTATTCTCAGACAGAAATTAAACGTTTCTCTATTCCTAGTCTTTTGACTCGGACAACCAATGATATCACGCAGATTCAGATGCTCTTTACCATGGGACTCCAGGTGGTCACTCGTGGGCCAATCATGGCTATCTGGGCCATTGGAAAAATCCTTGGTAAGTCCGAATACTGGCTCTGGGCAGTAGTGGTAGCTGTTATCGTCAATGTTCTAATGACAACTGTTCTCATGACTCTAGCCTTTCCTAAACAATCTGTCATCCAAAAATTGACAGATAAACTCAATAGTATCACTCGTGAAAGTTTGACTGGGATTCGAGTTGTTCGCGCATACAATGCCGAGGATTACCAAGATAAGAAATTTGAAGCAGCCAACGATGAGGTAACACGTCTCAATCTCTTTGTCAATCGATTGATGGCGATTATGAACCCCATTATGATGGGGATTTCGAGTGGCTTGAGTCTGGCTATTTACTGGATTGGGGCCTATATCATCAACGATGCTAGCCTGACAGAGCGTCTACCCCTCTTTAGCGATATGGTGGTCTTCATGTCCTATGCTATGCAGGTCGTGATGGGCTTCCTTCTCATGGGAGCACTCTTTATCGTTCTTCCTCGTACCTTGGTTTCGGCAGGACGTATCAATCAAGTATTGGATCTGCATTCTTCTATTGAAAATCCTAGTCATGCACAGACAGCGGATCCTTCAGTTCAAGGACAAGTGGAATTCCGTGATGTGACTTTCCGCTACTCTAAAAACTCAGAAGCAGTCGTGGAACATGTCACTTTCAAGGCAGAAGCGGGTCAAACCGTAGCCTTCATCGGATCGACTGGATCAGGTAAGTCTACGCTTGTCAACCTCTTGCCACGTTTTTACGACGTTTCTGATGGACAAATCCTAGTGGATGGTGTCAATGTACAAGATTACAATTTGGAAGATTTGCGCAATAAGGTCGGCTATATTCCACAAAAAGCTGTACTCTTTTCTGGAGATGTCAAGGGGAACTTGGACTTTGGTAAGAGCAAAGAAACTCCTCTAAGTGAGACTGATATGTGGCAAGCTCTAGAATTGGCCCAGTCTAAAACCTTTATCGAGGATAAGGAAGCAGGACTTGCATCAGAAGTGGCCCAAGGTGGAACCAACTTCTCAGGAGGTCAAAGACAGCGTTTGGCCATTGCGCGTGCCTTGGCTCGTAAACCAGAGATTCTCATCTTCGATGACTCTTTCTCAGCCTTGGACTACAAGACAGATCGTGTCCTACGCCAAGACCTAGCTGATAAAACAAAATCCATGACCAAGCTCATCGTAGCGCAGCGGATTTCTACCATTATGGATGCTGACCTGATCTTAGTATTGGATCAAGGTAAAGTCGTGGGACAAGGCACCCACAAGGAACTTCTAGCTACCAACGAAGTCTACCAAGAAATTGCCTACTCACAACTATCGAAGGAGGAATTGGAACATGGAAAATAAAAAAGTGTCGTTCTGGAAACAGTGCAAACCTTATATGGCAGGTCTCCAACTCCCTCTTCTAATAGCAGTTGTGGCTGCAGTCATTTCAAGCATCATTACTGTTTATGGGCCAACTAAGATTAAGGAAATTACAAACTTGATTTCAGATGGTTTGGCTACAGAAATCAACTTGGTAGCTGTATCAAACATTGCTGGATTTTTAGTTGTCCTATATGTGTTTGGAGCTATCCTTAACTATACACAGGCCTATATCTTTTCAACGAGTATCCAACATTTTTCAAAACGCTTGCGGACAGCAATCGCTGAAAAAATCAATCGTTTGCCACTTGGCTATTTTGACCGTCATTCACAAGGAGACACCCTTTCGCGCGTGACCAATGATGTGGATACAGCAGCGCAATCTCTCAACCAAAGTTTAGGAACTGTTCTTTCAGCTAGTTTCTTGTTGATTGCTGTCTTGGTGACCATGTTTGGGATGAACTGGATTTTGGCATTGGTAACCGTTGTATCAACCCTTGTTGGTTTTGCGGCGGTTTCCGTAATCATGGCCAAGTCACAGGGTTATTTTAAAGCCCAACAAAATAATCTAGCAGCCGTCAATGGTTATGTGGAAGAGATGTACTCTGGCCATAATGTAGTGACCAGCTACAACGCAGTGGACACCTCCAAAGCGAGATTTGCAGGGTTAAACCAAGACTTGCATGACAGTATCTGGAAATCTCAGTTTATCTCTGGTATCATGATGCCAGCCATGTTCTTTGTTGGGAACTTTAGTTATGTCTTAGTCATCATCGTTGGTGCCGCGCTGGCGTTAGAAGGACATATCACGATAGGGATTATTGTAGCCTTTATGGTTTACGTACGGACCTTCTCCCAACCTCTGTCACAGATTGCCCAAGGGATTACGAGCCTGCAACAAGCGAGTGCAGCCATGACTCGTGTATTAGAATTTCTAGCTGAAGCTGAGATGCAGGATGAATCTCATAAGGACAGACAATTGGCCCATATGAAAGGGGAAGTGGTTTTTGATCACGTGTCCTTTGGCTATACACCAGAGCGCACCATCATCCATGACTTTTCTGCGACGGCTCATGCAGGTCAGAAAGTCGCTATCGTTGGACCGACTGGGGCTGGTAAGACAACCATTGTCAATCTTTTGATGAAGTTCTATGAGATAGATAAGGGAAGTATCCGTATCGATGGTGTGGATACCAAGGACATGAAGCGTTCAGAAGTGCATGATGCCTTTTCAATGGTCTTGCAGGACACTTGGCTCTTTGAAGGAACCATTCGAGAGAACTTGATCTATAATCAGACAGACATCAGTGATGAACGAATGATGGAAGCCAGCAAGGCTGTGGGAATCCACCACTTTATCATGACTTTGCCAGATGGCTACGATACTGTTTTGGATGATACCGTGACCTTGTCTGTTGGACAAAAACAGCTCTTGACCATTGCTCGTGCGCTTCTCAAAGATGCACCGCTCTTGATTTTGGATGAAGCGACATCCTCAGTCGACACACGTACAGAGGAGTTGATTCAAAAAGCCATGGACCGTTTGATGGAAGGGAGAACTTCCTTTGTTATTGCCCACCGCTTGTCAACCATCCGAAATGCAGACTTGATCTTGGTCATGAAAGATGGCAATATCATTGAACAAGGCAATCACGAGGAGCTGATGGCGCAAGGTGGCTTCTACGCTGACTTGTACAATAGCCAGTTTACAGAAGACGAAGCAGAAGAATAAATCAAAAGAAGGCTTGACGGCCTTCTTTTTCTACACTATACTAGAAGACAAACGTCTCACCAGTAGACGAAAACAAGGTAATGAATGAGATTATAAATGAAAAATTATCAAGAATGGTATCGAAATATCAGCTCCAGACTCACCAGCTATCCCACCCTTTTATTCCTATTACGCAGTTTCAATCGCTTGATGACAGTCACCATGCCCCTGGTCTATCAGACCCTGCTAGTCACTACTTATCTGCAATTAGGACTTGGGAAGCAAGTTGGGATCTATTTGCTTGTCCCTGCATCAGGTTTTGTGATCTTGTCCCTTTTTCGTAAGAAAATCAATCACCCACGCCCCTATGAAACTTGGGACATCAGTCCTATGCTTGAAAAGGATAGTTCGGGACAGTCGATGCCCAGTCGCCATGTCTTTTCGGCAACTATTATCTCCATGGCCTGTCTGCATGCTAGTCTACCTGTTGGCTTAGCATGCCTGCTCTTTTCAGCTTTGCTGGGCTTGGTGAGGGTTTTAGGGGGTGTTCATTATCCCAAGGATGTCTTGGTTGGCTATGCTTGTGGTCTCATGTGGGGATTCCTTTTCTTCCTATTTTGACATGTAAGTTAAGCTAGTCCTACAACCACTTACTGCTTCAAATTGACCACTTGCTTTTTTGCCCTTGTTTTCCTATCCTAGCTTTGATATAGTAGAGTCAGAAAGGAGATGTGATGAAGTTACGAATTGAGATTGACGGCAATTTAGAGGAGACTGAAATTGTCATCAAGACCCCCACTTTGACAGATGAAATTGCAGACTTGCAACGACTTTTGCAAGAGTCAAAGGCTCCGAGGTTGACTTTTTACAAGGGGACAGGTGAATATTATCTAGACCTGTCAGAAATTCTCTTCTTTGAAACAGAAGGGAGCAAGATCTACGCTCATAACCAGAAGGAAGCCTATGAAGTTCGTCTCAAACTTTATGAGTTGGAGTCCATTTTGCCTCGTTATTTTATTCGAGTATCCAAGTCAACTATCGCAAACATCCGTCAGATTTACTCAGTGGACAAGTCCTTTTCAGGGACTGGCACCATTTCCTTTTATCAGACGCACAAGGAGGTTCATGTATCACGACATTACCAGTCCCTCCTAAAAGAAAATCTAAGAAACATGAGGTAAAAGATATGAAAAAGAAAGCATTTGGTATTGTTTTATTGGTTTTAGCGGCCTGGATTTTGCTGCAAGGAAACTTTGGAATTCCTTCTTTGGACGGTAAAATATGGCCTTTGATTGGTATCGCCTTTTTTGCCTACCAATCAGTTGAAGCTTTGCTTCGTCGTCACCTGACATCAGCAGTTTTTACCGCTCTAGTAGCCTTAATGATTGCGAATCATTTTTATAACATTTTGCCTATCCCAAACCAGTCTTTGTTTTGGGCTAGTATCTTAGCAGTGCTAGGTGTTGGCTATCTCACTCACTCAAGTAAGTTTTGGTATGGGAAAAAATGGTGGTACAATGGTGAGCGAACAGTTGTCACGGATAAGGAAGTCGCTTTTGGTAGTGGAACCTTCTATAAGCAGGATCAAGATCTTGTAGCCGACCAAGTGGAAGTCGCTTTTGGTGACGCAAAAATCTACTATGATAACGCAGAGATGTTAGGTGATTTTGCCACTCTGAATATCGAAGTGGCTTTTGGTAATGCAACTGTCTATGTTCCACAACACTGGCGTGTAGACTTGAAAGTAGAAACATCCTTTGGTGCAGCCAAGGCAGACGCTCCTGTAGCGCCAACAAACAAAACCTTGATTATCCGTGGGGAAGTCGCTTTTGGTAAACTTGGAGTTGTTTACGTCAAATAAAAAAATTTTTAATTCTCTTGATAAATTCAAGAAAGTGTGATAACATAGTACGGTATGTGGTGCTAGCACATCCGCTATATTAGATCTAATAGGAGGAAAACATAATGGCTAAAGTATGTTACTTTACAGGTCGTAAGACTGTATCTGGAAACAACCGTTCACACGCGATGAACCAAACAAAACGTGCCGTAAAACCAAACCTTCAAAAAGTTACTGTTCTTATTGATGGTAAACCTAAAAAAGTTTGGGCTTCAGCTCGTGCTTTGAAATCAGGTAAAGTTGAACGCGTTTAATAAAAATGAAAAGACCTAACTGGTCTTTTTCTTTTGCTCTATAGATAAAACCATTTGAAAAATAGAGTAAATATCTGCCGATACAGCATTCTGCTTTTACACTTGGAATGAAATATGATAAAATAGAGTATCAACTAGTTGAGGTAAAAAAAATGACTGTAAAAATTAATACAAAAGATGGTCAAATCGAACTGACAGATGAAGTGATTGCAACCGTTGTAGGCGGTGCAGCAACTGAGATTTTTGGTGTGGTCGGTATGGCTAGCAAAAATACCCTCAAAGATAATTTCCAAGCCCTTCTTGGTAAGGAAAATTATGCAAAAGGTGTTGTCGTGAAGGCAGCCGAAGATGGCAGCATTGCAGTTGATGTTTATACCGTCTTGAGCTACGGAACAAAAATTAGTGAAGTCTCAAAAAACATCCAAGAGCGTGTTCGTTTTAGTTTGGAAAACCAACTAGGAATCACTGCTCAGACTGTGAATGTCTACATTCAAAATATCAAAGTTGTAGGAGAATAATCGTGTCAAAAATTACTACCAGCTTATTTCAAGAAATGGTGCAGGCTGCATCAACTCGTTTGAATAAGCAAGCTGAATATGTCAATTCATTAAACGTCTTTCCAGTTCCAGATGGAGATACTGGGACAAACATGGGAATGACCATCGAGAATGGTGCCAAAGAAGTAGCAGACAAGCCAGCTTCTACAGTTGGAGAAGTGGCGAGCATTCTTGCTAAGGGACTCTTGATGGGTGCGCGTGGAAACTCAGGGGTTATCACGTCTCAACTTTTCCGTGGATTTTCCCAAGCTATTAAGGAAAAAGACGAATTAACAGGTCAAGACTTGGCTCTTGCTTTCCAATCCGGTGTCGAAGTAGCTTATAAAGCAGTTATGAAACCAGTTGAGGGAACTATTTTGACAGTTTCTCGTGGTGCAGCCATTGGTGCCAAGAAAAAAGCTGAGGAGACAGATGATGCTGTGGAGGTCATGCGTGCAGCCTTAGAAGGTGCTAAGAGAGCTCTAGCTAAGACACCAGAAATGCTCCCAGTCTTGAAAGAGGTTGGTGTCGTGGATTCTGGTGGTCAAGGTTTGGTATTCATCTATGAAGGTTTCCTTTCAGCACTCACTGGTGAATACAGTGCTTCAGAAGACTTTGTAGCGACCCCTGCCAACATGAGTGAAATGATCAATGCAGAGCACCACAAGTCTGTAGCAGGTCATGTGGCAACTGAGGATATTACCTTCGGTTACTGTACGGAGATCATGGTAGCCCTCAAACAAGGTCCAACTTATTCTAAGGACTTTGACTACGATGAATTCCGCAACTACTTGAATGACCTTGGGGACTCGCTCCTTGTTGTCAACGATGATGAGATTGTCAAAGTTCACGTCCATACCGAAGATCCAGGTCTTGTTATGCAAGAAGGGCTTAAATATGGTAGCTTGGTCAAGGTTAAAGTGGACAACATGCGCAACCAACACGAAGCACAAGTTGAAAAAGAAGCAGCACAAGTCAGCAAGCCAGCTGAAGAGAAGGAATATGCCCTTATCGCAGTAGTAGCTGGTCAAGGTTTAGCAGATATCTTCCGTGCCCAAGGTGTGGATTATGTTATCGAAGGTGGTCAGACGATGAACCCTTCAACAGAAGACTTTATCAAGGCTGTTGAACAGGTCAATGCTCGCAACATCATCTTCTTGCCGAACAACAAAAATATCTTTATGGCAGCTCAGTCTGCGGCTGAAGTGCTTGAACAACCTGCTGTTGTGGTAGAAGCACGTACAATTCCTCAAGGGTTGACCAGTCTTCTTGCCTTTGACCCAAGCAAGTCTATCGAAGAAAACAAAGAACGCATGACTGCAGCCCTTGGCGATGTCATCAGCGGTAGTGTAACGACTGCCGTTCGCGACACAACTATCGATGGCTTGGAAATTCATGAAAATGACAATCTTGGTATGGTAGATGGCAAAATCCTTGTGTCAAACCCTGACATGCACCAAACCTTGACTGAAACTTTGAAACATATGTTGGACGAAGATAGTGAAATCGTGACTTTCTATGTCGGTGAAGACGGAAGCGAAGAACTTGCCAATGAAATTGCCCAAGAAATCGCAGAAGAATTTGAAGATGTTGAAGTAGAGATTCACCAAGGTCAACAACCCGTATATCCATATCTTTTCAGTGTGGAATAAAATTTAATAGTTGAAAAAGAAAGTTGATTTTACAGCTTTCTTTTTTTATGACATTTGTCATATTTCCTAGTGACAGAAGCATCTAGCTCCGTCAACTTCAAAAGACTATAATTGAAGTAGAAATTGGAGGAAGAAGAAATGAAAAATAAAATGATTGTCGCAGTGAGTTTAGTAGCAGCAGGAGTTATGACCTATCTCATGTTTTCAGGATTGGACGAGGGTTTCTATCATTTTCCTTGGGAGCTATTTGCTGGCTTTGGAATGATGTCTTGGCTTGTCAGAGAAGGTTTAAAATTAGTCTCAGATGTGAAAAAGGAGTTTGAGGAATGAAAAAGGCAATCATCTATCTCTTTATCGGCCTGTCACTCTTGGTATGGTTAGTGGAAATGTTTACTGGTTGGTTTGACCAAACCTTGCTTGGCCAATTCATTCGTGGTGCTTGGGGTTTTGGATTTATGATTTTTATCGTTTTCCCTATGGGAATGAAGTGGTTGAAAGGAGAATCTCATGACTGTGATTAAAGTTGAGAAATTGAGTAAGAAAATAAAAGACAAGGAGATCTTGCGGAACATCTCCTTTGAAATCAACGATGGTGAATGTGTCGCCTTGATCGGACCTAACGGAGCAGGGAAGACAACCTTGATTGATTGCCTCTTGGGCGACAAGTTCATGAGCTCAGATCAGATAGCCATTCAAGGGTTTGCACCAACAGATCCTCGATTAAAGCAGCTTATTTCTGTCTTGCCTCAAGAAAATACGGTTGTACAAAGCTTGAAGGTGAAAGAACTTCTATCATTTTTCAAGTCACTTTATCCCGACAGCCTTTCAGACAAAGAAATTGATGACTTGCTGAGATTCTCAGATAAGCAGAAAAATCAGCTGGCGGGCAAGTTGTCTGGTGGGCAAAAACGTTTGTTCTCTTTCGTGTTGACTTTAATAGGTCGTCCGAAAATTCTTTTCTTAGATGAACCAACTGCTGCCATGGATACCTCGACACGTCAGCATTTTTGGGAAATTGTCAATCGGTTGAAGAAAAATGGTGTGACCATTGTCTATTCTTCTCACTATATCGAAGAGGTAGAACATACGGCCGACCGCATCTTGGTCCTCCACAAGGGTGAATTGATTCGTGATACGACGCCTTATGCCATGCGTGGTGAAGAACAAGAAAAACACTTTACCGTGCCTCTAACCTATCAGGATTTTGTCAATACCTTGACTATAGTTCAAGAGCTTGAAATCAAGCAAAATGCTCTTTCCTTCACAACCAAAGAAGCCAGCCAAGTATGGAAAGCCTTGCAAGACCAGGGCTGCACGATCGAAGAAATTGAAGTTCGTAATCGAACACTCTTAGACAGTATCTTCGAAACGACTCAAGACTAAAGGAGATTGACGATGAAAAATATGACAAGTCTCATGAAAGTGGAACTCATTTTGATGAAACGGCAAGCTGTCTACTACTTGCTTTCCATCGGACTTCCAAGTGTGTTTTACCTTATTTTCTCTGGTATGATGTCAGGGTCAGACATTCCAGAAATTGCTCTTCAAGCCTATCTTTTTGCCATGACGCTCTTTAGTATCATGTCAAGCGCCTTTTTCAGTATCCCCAGCACACTCGAGTCTGATAAGACAAACAACTGGCAAAAATTGATTCAACATTCTCCAGTATCTATGGTAGAATATTATGTATCAAAACTGTTCAGTACTCTACTGACTTTCTTGTTATCAATTATAGTTGTCTTTTCAGTTGGTCATTTTGTTCGTGGAGTGACTCTACCTTGGCTTGACTGGTTGGTAATCGGTGCTATTTTGCTGGTTGGAAGTGTGGTCTTTATCAGCATGGGTGTCTTGGTGAGCTTGCTTCCCAGCGCTCAACTGATGACGGTTATTGGAAATATTGCCTATATTGCTTTGGCTGTCCTAGGTGGACTCTGGTTCCCTTTAAGTTCCTTCCCAGAATGGCTCCAATCCATTGGAAAACTGACCCCAACCTATCAACTGATGCAGGTTGTCTCTACTTATTTGGAGCATCACGAGTTTAACATTCTTGCTGCCTTGGTTGTACTAGGTTATACAGTTTTCTTTGGTGTATTGGTAATCCAACTGAAAAAACGGATCGAGGTAAAATAAATCTATGTTGGAAAAATTAAAAAACACTCATTATATGTTTCATATTTCAACAGTGTTTATCATCTTTCCTATAGCGGGTGTCATCGTTGGAGAGTACCCGCTTTTAACCTTGTTATGGACATTATTATTTGTCCTAGCCTTTTATTCGATTTTATTAAGTCAAAACCGCACCGTGCAGTGGCTAGCTTGGTGGATCATGCTTGCCTACATTTTTTACAGTTCCATCTGGCTAAATGCGAGCTTCGCTTGGTTTATCTTTTATTTATCTAATCTCCTTATTTATGAGCTGGATGAGGTTTCTTTCCACTCTTGGCGTTTTGTCAGTTTTGTTGTCTTACAACCGATGATTTTAACTGGAATCTATATGGTTGATCAAGTTAGTCCCTGGCACCTCCTCTTTTTCTTGGTGACCTTTATAGTTTCTGATGCCTTGACCTTCGGTCTTTATCGGATTCAGGTATCTGAACAGATAAAAGAAGAAAAGATGAAACAAAATGCCAAGCTCAGTCTTTTCTTGGCTGAAAATGAACGCAGTCGTATTGGTCAGGACCTCCATGACAGCCTAGGTCATACTTTTGCCATGCTGAGTGTAAAAACGGATCTTGCCCTCCAGCTTCTTCAAATGCAGGCCTATCCACAAGTGGAAAAAGAATTAAAAGAAATTCATCAAATCAGTAAAGAATCCATGAATGAAGTTCGTACCATCATTGAAAATCTTAAAACCAGAACACTTGCCTCCGAGTTTGTGACTGTTAAAAAAATGCTGGAAATTGCAGGAATTGAAACGGAAATCAATCACCAACTAGATACAGCTAGCCTAACTCAGGAATTGGAGTCAACGGCTTCCATGATTTTGCTTGAGTTAGTGACCAATATTATCAAACATGCCAAAGCGTCGAAGGCTTACTTAAAATTAGAACGAACAGAGAAAGAACTCATTCTAACAGTGAGAGATGATGGCTGTGGCTTTGTTTCTCTAAAAGGGGATGAACTCCATACCGTTCGAGACCGTGTCCTTCCTTTTTCAGGAGAAGTAAAGGTGATCAGTCAGAAACATCCGACTGAAGTGCAGGTTCGACTACCTTATAAGGAGAGAAACTAAGATGAAACTACTTATTGCAGAAGATCAAAGTATGTTGCGAGATGCCATGTGCCAGTTGCTCATGTTTCAACCAGATGTAGAGACTGTCCTACAAGCCAAGAATGGGCAAGAAGCAATCGAACTCTTAGAAAAAGAGACTGTAGATATCGCCATTCTTGACGTAGAAATGCCTGTTAAGACAGGCCTCGAAGTCTTGGAGTGGATACGAGCAGAAAAGCTAGAAACAAAGGTAGTTGTGGTGACGACTTTCAAGCGCCCTGGCTATTTTGAACGCGCGATTAAGGCTGGAGTGGATGCCTATGTTTTGAAAGAAAGAAGCATTGCAGACCTCATGCAAACCTTGCACACGGTTCTCGAAGGACGCAAGGAGTATTCGCCTGAATTGATGGAGGTAGTTATGACCCATCCCAATCCATTGACAGAACAAGAGATTGCTGTCTTAAAGGGAATCGCTCAGGGCTTGTCTAACCAAGAAATCGCAGACCAACTCTATCTATCAAACGGAACCGTCCGAAACTATGTCACCAATATTCTTTCGAAACTAGCTGCTGGTAATCGAACAGAGGCAGCCAACATTGCAAAAGAATCTGGTTGGCTTTGATAAGAAGGGTTAAAAAATTCCGAAACGATAACTTGAATCGAAGGAAATCCATACTAGAAAGGTGGAGGCAAATTGCCTCCTTTTTTTGTTTAGAAAAGCGGTGAAAGCTAGTGTCAAAGAGTTAAAAGATCAGAATAAAAATGAAAAATATCTTGACAATGAAGGAAAAAATGTGTTACAATAATAGACGGTACTTTTTACTTTTGGTCTCTCAAAAGTGTACAGGGACGTGCTGACAAATGTTGCAAAAGTACACACAGATGGTAGCTGTCACCAAGTGTATCATCACCAAAAATAAAAAAACACAGGAGAATGTAGATGCCTACAATTAACCAATTGGTTCGCAAACCGCGTAAATCAAAAGTAGAAAAATCTAAATCACCAGCTTTGAACGTTGGTTACAACAGTCATAAAAAAGTTCAAACAAACGTTTCTTCACCACAAAAACGTGGTGTTGCAACTCGTGTTGGAACAATGACACCTAAAAAACCTAACTCAGCCCTTCGTAAATTCGCTCGTGTACGTTTGAGTAACCTTATCGAAGTTACTGCCTACATCCCAGGTATCGGACACAACTTGCAAGAGCACAGCGTGGTGCTTCTTCGCGGTGGACGTGTAAAAGACCTTCCAGGGGTACGTTACCATATCGTCCGTGGTGCACTTGATACTGCAGGTGTTAACGATCGTAAACAAGGCCGTTCTAAATACGGTACTAAACGTCCAAAAGCATAAGGAAAGGGGATAAAGAGAAATGAGTCGTAAAAATAGAGCTCCAAAACGTGATGTATTGCCAGATCCGCTTTACAATTCACAACTAGTTACTCGTCTTATCAACCGCGTTATGCTTGACGGTAAACGTGGTACAGCTGCTTCAATCGTTTACGGTGCTTTTGAGCAAATCAAAGAAGCTACTGGAAACGATGCACTTGAAGTATTTGAAACAGCTATGGAAAACATCATGCCTGTACTTGAAGTACGTGCACGTCGTGTTGGTGGATCTAACTACCAAGTCCCAGTTGAAGTTCGTCCAGAACGTCGTACAACACTTGGACTTCGTTGGTTGGTAACAATCGCTCGCCTTCGTGGTGAACACACAATGCAAGACCGTCTTGCAAAAGAAATCTTGGACGCTGCTAACAACACTGGTGCAGCTGTTAAGAAACGTGAAGACACTCACCGTATGGCTGAAGCTAACCGTGCCTTCGCACACTTCCGTTGGTAAGATAGGACGCGAAAGCGTTAAGAAAGTCCCAGAGAAAATAGGGAATCGAAGCAGGTTGCGATTGCAACCAATGAGATTCATCTTTTTCTCCAGACTTTTAGCTTGAGCTCAACTAGGTCATGATGCTAGGAACGGTAAGGATGCAAGGTGAAAATAGGAAACTAACGCAGTATTCGACGAATACAAGGAAGTTTATCTTTTTCACACAGCATCCCGTTCCGGCTCAAATCGGCTAGCTAACTTTAGCCCGAGTTCAATTCAACTTTTCACACAAGTTGAAACCAACAAAAACAAGATAAACATTGAGAACGGGTAGGTCCTGCCTATCCGTTTTTTCTAAATAATGTTATAATAGATTGTAAAATAAAAAATAGGAGAAACTAACCTCATGGCACGCGAATTTTCACTTGAAAAAACTCGTAATATCGGTATCATGGCTCACGTCGATGCCGGTAAAACAACAACTACTGAGCGTATTCTTTACTACACTGGTAAAATCCACAAAATCGGTGAAACTCACGAAGGTGCGTCACAAATGGACTGGATGGAGCAAGAGCAAGAACGTGGTATCACTATCACATCTGCTGCGACAACAGCTCAATGGAATAACCACCGCGTAAACATCATCGACACACCAGGACACGTGGACTTCACAATCGAAGTACAACGTTCTCTTCGTGTATTGGACGGTGCGGTTACCGTTCTTGACTCACAATCAGGTGTTGAGCCTCAAACTGAAACAGTTTGGCGTCAAGCAACTGAGTACGGAGTTCCACGTATCGTATTTGCTAACAAAATGGACAAAATCGGTGCTGACTTCCTTTACTCAGTAAGCACACTTCACGACCGTCTTCAAGCAAATGCACACCCAATCCAATTGCCAATCGGTGCTGAAGATGACTTCCGTGGTATCATCGACTTGATCAAGATGAAAGCTGAAATCTATACTAACGACCTTGGTACAGATATCCTTGAAGAAGATATTCCAGCTGAATACCTTGACCAAGCTCAAGAATACCGTGAAAAATTGATCGAAGCAGTTGCTGAAACTGACGAAGAATTGATGATGAAGTACCTTGAAGGTGAAGAAATCACTAACGAAGAATTGAAAGCTGGTATCCGTAAAGCGACTATCAACGTTGAATTCTTCCCAGTATTATGTGGATCAGCCTTCAAGAACAAAGGTGTTCAATTGATGCTTGATGCGGTTATCGACTACCTTCCAAGCCCACTTGATATCCCAGCAATCAAAGGTATCAACCCAGATACAGACGAAGAAGAAACTCGTCCAGCATCTGATGAAGAGCCATTTGCAGCTCTTGCCTTCAAGATTATGACTGACCCATTCGTAGGTCGTTTGACATTCTTCCGTGTATACTCAGGTGTTCTTCAATCAGGTTCTTATGTATTGAACACTTCTAAAGGTAAACGTGAACGTATCGGACGTATCCTTCAAATGCATGCTAACAGCCGTCAAGAAATCGATACTGTTTACTCAGGTGATATCGCTGCTGCCGTTGGTTTGAAAGATACTACAACTGGTGACTCATTGACAGATGAAAAAGCTAAAATCATCCTTGAGTCAATCAACGTTCCAGAACCAGTTATCCAATTGATGGTTGAGCCAAAATCTAAAGCTGACCAAGACAAGATGGGTATTGCCCTTCAAAAATTGGCTGAAGAAGATCCAACATTCCGCGTTGAAACAAACGTTGAAACTGGTGAAACAGTTATCTCTGGTATGGGTGAGCTTCACCTTGACGTCCTTGTTGACCGTATGCGTCGTGAGTTCAAAGTTGAAGCGAACGTAGGTGCTCCTCAAGTATCTTACCGTGAAACATTCCGCGCTTCTACTCAAGCACGTGGATTCTTCAAACGTCAGTCTGGTGGTAAAGGTCAATTCGGTGATGTATGGATTGAATTTACTCCAAACGAAGAAGGAAAAGGATTCGAATTCGAAAACGCAATCGTCGGTGGTGTGGTTCCTCGTGAATTTATCCCAGCGGTTGAAAAAGGTTTGGTAGAATCTATGGCTAACGGTGTTCTTGCTGGTTACCCAATGGTTGACGTTAAAGCTAAGCTTTACGATGGTTCATACCACGATGTCGACTCATCTGAAACTGCCTTCAAGATCGCGGCTTCACTTGCTCTTAAAGAAGCTGCTAAGACTGCACAACCAGCTATCCTTGAGCCAATGATGCTTGTAACCATCACTGTTCCTGAAGAAAACCTTGGTGATGTTATGGGTCACGTAACTGCTCGTCGTGGACGTGTTGATGGTATGGAAGCACACGGTAACAGTCAAATCGTACGTGCTTACGTTCCACTTGCTGAAATGTTTGGTTACGCAACAGTTCTTCGTTCTGCATCTCAAGGACGTGGTACTTTCATGATGGTATTCGACCACTACGAAGACGTACCTAAGTCAGTACAAGAAGAAATCATTAAGAAAAATAAAGGTGAAGACTAATCAGTCCTCACTCTAGAAGGAAGTCACTTAGTGGCTTCCTTTTTATGTTCTATATCAAGGAAGGTTAGAAAAATATACTCTAAATTAAATTTGGAAATAATAAAATCGTTCAAATCTCTATTCATATTTATAAAAATAGGAAAAGCATTCATAAAAACACGTTTAGATAGAAAATTCAGAAAATTGCTTCTTTTGTCTTGAAAATTTTTGAAAAAATGGTATGATAGTAACAAGCTATTTTTAAGAGAAGAGAAAGGGGAACAATGGAGAAAATCAGTTTAGACACTCCTAAGACGGGGTCGGACCTAGTTTTGGAAACACTCCGTGATTTAGGAATTGATACCATATTTGGTTATCCTGGTGGGGCTGTCTTGCCTTTATATGATGCGATTTATAATTTTAAAGGCATTCGTCACATTCTAGGTCGCCATGAGCAAGGTTGTTTGCACGAAGCTGAAGGCTATGCCAAATCAACTGGAAAGTTGGGTGTTGCTGTCGTCACGAGTGGACCGGGAGCTACAAATGCCATTACAGGGATTGCAGATGCCATGAGCGATAGCGTTCCCCTTTTGGTCTTTACGGGTCAGGTGGCGCGAGCAGGGATTGGGAAGGATGCCTTTCAGGAGGCAGACATCGTGGGCATTACCATGCCAATCACTAAGTACAATTACCAAGTTCGTGAGACGGCAGATATTCCTCGTATCATTACGGAAGCTGTCCATATTGCGACCACAGGTCGTCCAGGTCCAGTCGTGATTGACTTGCCTAAGGATGTATCTGCTCTTGAAACAGACTTCATCTATTCGCCCGAAGTGCACTTACCGAGTTATCAACCGACGATAGAACCAAACGACATGCAAATCAAGAAGATCTTGAAGCAATTGTCAAAAGCCAAGAAACCTGTTTTATTGGCAGGTGGCGGGGTTAGTTATGCAGAAGCAGCTGCCGAGCTCAATGAGTTTGCTGAACGTTACCAAATTCCAGTCGTGACCAGTCTTTTAGGGCAAGGTACGATTGCGACTAGCCATCCGCTCTTCCTAGGAATGGGAGGTATGCACGGTTCTTTCGCGGCCAACATTGCAATGACCGAAGCGGACTTTATGATTAGTATTGGTTGCCGTTTCGATGACCGCTTAACTGGAAATCCTAAGACCTTTGCTAAAAATGCCAAGGTTGCTCATATCGACATTGACCCAGCTGAGATTGGTAAGATTATCAGTGCAGATATTCCAGTGGTCGGGGACGCTAAGAAAGCCTTGCAGATGCTACTGGCAGAACCAACTGTTCATAACAATACTGAAAAGTGGATTGAAAAAGTCACTAAGGACAAGAATCGTGTTCGTTCTTATGATAAGAAAGAACGTGTGGTTCAACCTCAGGCCGTTATTGAACGCATCGGCGAGTTGACGAATGGGGATGCCATTGTTGTCACAGACGTTGGTCAACACCAAATGTGGACAGCTCAGTATTATCCTTACCAAAATGAGCGTCAGTTAGTCACTTCAGGTGGCTTGGGGACCATGGGATTCGGAGTTCCTGCGGCTATCGGAGCCAAGATTGCCAATCCAGAAAAAGAGGTTATCCTTTTTGTCGGTGATGGTGGCTTCCAGATGACTAACCAGGAACTAGCTATCCTAAACATCTACAAGGTGCCGATTAAGGTTGTCATGTTGAATAACCACTCACTAGGAATGGTTCGCCAGTGGCAAGAATCCTTCTATGAGGGTAGAACTTCAGAGTCGGTCTTTGACACTCTTCCTGACTTCCAGCTGATGGCACAGGCTTACGGAATTAAAAATTATAAATTTGACAATCCAGAAACGATAGAAAAAGATCTAGAGGCTATTCTGGAGGATGTGCCGATGTTTATCGAGGTGGATATTTCTCGTAAGGAACAGGTCTTACCGATGGTACCAGCTGGTAAGAGCAATCATGAGATGTTGGGGGTGAAGTTCCATGCGTAGAATGTTAACGGCAAAACTACAAAATCGTTCAGGAGTCCTCAATCGCTTTACAGGTGTCCTTTCTCGTCGTCAGGTCAACATTGAGAGTATCTCAGTTGGTGCGACAGAGAATCCTGATGTATCACGGATTACCATCATTATTGATGTGGCTTCTCATGATGAAGTGGAGCAAATTATCAAGCAACTCAATCGTCAGATTGATGTGATTCGCATTCGAGATATCACGGATAAGCCACACTTGGAAAGAGAAGTTATCTTGGTGAAGATTGCAGCACCAGCTGAAAAGCGTGCAGAAATCTTGGCTATTATTCAACCCTTCCGTGCAACGGTAGTTGATGTGGCGCCAAGCTCAATCACCATCCAGATGACGGGAAATGCTGAAAAGAGTGAAGCTTTATTGCGAGTGATTCGACCATACGGTATTAAAAATATCGCTCGTACGGGTGCAACTGGATTTACCCGCGACTAATACTCTTTGATTTTCAATGAGTATAAAATCCAGCATAAATTTGTTTAACCAGCCTATAAGGCAATAAAAATAGAAAAGAGAGAAAAACTATGGCAGTTCAAATGGAATACGAAAAAGATGTTAAAGTAGCAGCGCTTGACGGTAAAAAAATCGCCGTAATCGGTTATGGTTCACAAGGACATGCGCATGCGCAAAACTTGCGTGATTCAGGTCGTGATGTCATCATCGGTGTGCGTCCAGGTAAATCTTTTGACAAAGCAAAAGAAGATGGTTTTGACACTTATACAGTAGCAGAAGCAACTAAATTGGCTGACGTTATCATGATCTTGGCACCAGACGAAATTCAACAAGAATTGTACGAAGCAGAAATCGCTCCAAACTTGGAAGCTGGAAATGCAGTTGGATTTGCTCATGGTTTCAACATCCACTTTGAATTTATCAAAGTTCCTGCAGATGTCGATGTCTTCATGTGTGCTCCTAAAGGGCCAGGGCACTTGGTACGTCGTACTTACGAAGAAGGATTTGGTGTTCCGGCTCTTTATGCAGTCTACCAAGATGCAACAGGAAATGCTAAAAACATTGCTATGGACTGGTGTAAAGGTGTTGGAGCAGCTCGTGTAGGTTTGCTTGAAACAACTTACAAAGAAGAAACTGAAGAAGATTTGTTTGGTGAGCAAGCTGTACTTTGTGGTGGTTTGACTGCCCTTATCGAAGCAGGTTTTGAAGTCTTGACAGAAGCAGGATATGCCCCAGAATTGGCTTACTTTGAAGTTCTTCATGAAATGAAATTGATCGTTGACTTGATCTATGAAGGTGGATTCAAGAAAATGCGTCAATCTATTTCAAATACTGCTGAGTACGGTGACTATGTATCAGGCCCACGTGTGATTACTGAGCAAGTTAAAGAAAACATGAAAGCAGTTCTTGCAGACATCCAAAATGGTACATTTGCAAATGACTTTGTAAATGACTACAAGGCTGGTCGTCCAAAACTCACTGCTTACCGTGAACAAGCAGCTAATCTTGAAATTGAAAAAGTTGGTGCTGAATTGCGTAAAGCAATGCCTTTCGTTGGTAAAAACGACGACGACGCATTCAAAATCTACAACTAATTCTTGTGAAGAAAAAGAGAAGGCGAGTTGGGGGTACCTAACTCGTCTTTTATCTTGAACAGTATTTGAGGAGGAGACAATGCTAAGTGCAAAAGACGTGGTGAAAGCCCACAAAGTATTGAGTGGTGTAGTAGTCAATACACCACTGGAATATGATCATTATTTATCAGAAAAGTATGGAGCTAAGATCTATCTGAAAAAGGAAAATGCGCAACGAGTTCGCTCTTTTAAAATTCGTGGAGCCTATTATGCCATTTCTCAATTAACAAAAGAAGAACGTGAGCGTGGTGTGGTCTGTGCATCAGCGGGGAATCACGCTCAAGGTGTCGCTTACACTTGTAAGGAGATGAAGATTCCTGCGACAATTTTTATGCCAATCACAACGCCCCAACAAAAAATTGGTCAAGTTCGTTTCTTTGGTGGTGACTATGTGGCGATCAAATTGGTCGGAGATACCTTTGATGCTTCTGCTAAGGCAGCGCAAGAGTTTACGTTGTCAGAAAACCGTACCTTCATTGATCCTTTTGATGATATCCATGTTCAAGCTGGTCAAGGGACTGTGGCCTACGAAATTCTTGAAGAAGCCCGTAAAGAGTCTATTGATTTTGATACAGTACTAGTTCCGGTAGGTGGTGGCGGACTGATTGCAGGGGTTTCGACCTATATCAAAGAAACCAATCCCGCTATCGAAGTAATTGGTGTAGAAGCCAATGGTGCCCGTTCGATGAAAGCTGCCTTTGAGGCTGGAGGACCAGTTAAACTCAAAGAAATTGACAAATTTGCTGATGGAATAGCTGTGCAGAAAGTTGGGCAGTTGACTTATGAAGCAACTCGTCAGAATGTTGAAACTCTTATTGGAGTAGATGAGGGTTTGATTTCGGAGACCTTGATTGATCTTTATTCTAAGCAAGGAATTGTCGCCGAACCTGCTGGAGCGGCCAGCATTGCAGCCTTGGAACTTCTATCGGACTATATCAAAGGAAAGACAATTTGCTGTATCATTTCTGGGGGAAATAACGATATTAACCGTATGCCAGAGATGGAAGAACGTGCCTTGATTTACGATGGCATCAAGCATTACTTTGTAGTCAATTTCCCACAACGTCCAGGAGCTCTACGAGAGTTTGTAAATGACATTTTGGGGCCAAATGATGACATCACTCGTTTTGAATATATCAAACGGGCCAGCAAGGGGACAGGGCCGGTCTTGATTGGGATTGCGCTTGCTGATAAGCATGATTATGCTGGCTTGATTCATCGGATGGAAAAGTTTGACCCATCTTATATCAATCTGAACGGAAATGAGACCTTGTATAATATGCTAGTCTAAAATAAATTTGCTATCATATTATTTGCCAATTTCCTATAATGATGCTATAATGATGGTGACGAAAGGGGGAGATTCCCATGGTTTTACATGTTTTACTTGTTCTCTTTATTCTAGTGCTGATTGCATCAGCGATTATTATCAGCTCTGTATATGTTGTAAGGCAACAGTCTGTCGCTATTATCGAGCGTTTTGGTAAATACCAAAAGTTGAGTAATAGTGGTATTCATGTACGAGCACCTTTTGGGATTGATAGAATTGCAGCCAGGGTGCAGTTGCGTCTATTGCAAAGTGAGATCGTCGTGGAAACAAAAACGCAGGATAACGTCTTTGTGACCATGAATGTGGCAACTCAGTATCGAGTGAATGAGAACAACGTCACAGATGCTTACTATAAACTAATGAGACCAGAAGCTCAAATCAAATCCTATATCGAGGATGCCTTGCGTTCGTCCGTACCGAAATTGACCTTGGATGAACTATTTGAGAAAAAAGATGAAATTGCATTAGAAGTTCAAAAGCAAGTAGCAGAAGAAATGTCTACATATGGTTACATCATTGTAAAAACATTGATTACGAAGGTTGAGCCTGACGCTGAAGTTAAACAATCAATGAATGAAATCAATGCTGCCCAACGTAAGAGAGTCGCTGCGCAAGAACTTGCAGAAGCAGATAAGATTAAGATTGTGACCGCAGCAGAAGCAGAGGCAGAAAAAGATCGCCTACACGGGGTAGGGATTGCAGAACAGCGTAAGGCTATTGTTGACGGACTTGCTGATTCTATTCAAGAATTAAAAGGAGCCAATGTTGAACTCACGGAAGCCCAGATTATGTCCATTCTATTAACAAATCAGTATTTGGATACTTTGAATAATTTCGCAGACAATAAGGGCAATAACACCATCTTCCTACCAGCAAATCCTGATGGAGTTGAAGATATACGAACAAGCATATTATCAGCTTTAAAAGCTAAGTAATAACAATTCATTATTTGTTTTCAATAAGTAGATGTTTTTTGTAGATAATCCTAAAAGAATGGATATATTTCAGTATCGTAAAGAACAAAATAGGAGAAGGACATGGCTAAATCAAACTTTGAAAAAGTAGAATCAGTTGTTGGCTGGGTTCGTGATAAGAAAATCACAGGTTACCGTATCTCTAAGGAAACAAATGCACGTGAAATGTCAATTATTGCTTTGGCACAAGGTCGTGCAAAAGTGAAAAATATTTCATTTGAAACAGCCCTAGGTTTGATTGATTTTTATGACAAGAATCATGAAAAATTTGAAGATTAAACTAGGCTTACAGGCAGATTCTTAAAGTGGATCTGCCTTTTGTTTTGAAAAGAGTTAGTAAAAAGACTACATATTTTATGCAGTCTTTGTTTGTTATTTGAGATAGCGCTGAAGAAATTCTCGCGTTCGTTCTTCTTTAGGGTTCGTGAAGAGGTCTTCTGGCTTGCCTTCTTCGGCAATGACACCCTTATCCATAAAGATGACACGGTGTGAGACATCGCGGGCGAACTCCATTTCGTGGGTGACGACAATCATGGTCAAGCCTTCTTGAGCTAGATCCTGCATGATTTTAAGGACTTCACCGACCATTTCTGGATCCAGGGCAGATGTTGGTTCGTCAAAAAGGATGGCGTCAGGATTCATGGAGAGGGCGCGAGCGATGGCCACACGTTGCTTCTGGCCACCAGAGAGTTGTTTGGGTTTGGCTTGCCAGTAGCGTTCTCCCATGCCGACTTTTTCAAGATTTTCTTTGGCAATTTTTTCAGCTTCAGAGCGTTCTCGTTTAAGGACAGTCGTTTGGGCGACGATCGTATTTTCGAGAACATCGAGGTTTTCAAAGAGGTTGAAGGATTGAAAAACCATTCCGAGTTTTTCCCGATAGTGAGTAAGGTCATAGCCTTTCGCAAGGACGTTTTCTCCTCGATAGAGAATCTTTCCCTCTGTAGGTGTTTCAAGTAGGTTGATAGAACGTAGGAAGGTTGATTTTCCGCTTCCTGAGCTCCCGATGATGGAGATAACCTCTCCTTTGTGGACTGACAGAGAGATGTCTTTTAAGACTTCATTTTGTCCATAGGATTTTTTGAGGTGTTTAATTTCAAGAATGGGTTGATTCATTATTTCAAGTCCTCCGTTTGCATTTGATTAGCACCTGTAGTGTAGGTATCCATGTCCATGCGTCTTTCGATAAAGCGTAGAATACGGGTCACTGTGAAGGTGAGGACAAAGTAAATCACGGCGATGATTGTAAATGTCTGGAAGTATTGATAGGTTTGGGTGGCCACAGTATTACCAGAGAAGTAGAGTTCCACCACAGAGATAACATTCAGTACAGAGGTATCTTTGATATTGATGACAAACTCATTACCAGTAGCAGGTAAGATATTGCGAACGACCTGAGGGAGGACAACCTTGCGCATGGTCTGATTATGGGTCATACCAAGAGCCGTTGCGGCTTCAAACTGTCCTTTGTCAACTGCTAGAATACCACCACGAACGATTTCTGTCATGTAGGCACCAGTATTGATTGAAACGATAAAGATAGCAGCCAGTGTACGATCGAGATTGATTCCGAAGGCTTGTGCTGTACCGTAGTAGATAACCATCGATTGAACAATCATTGGCGTACCACGGAAGATCTCAATATAGACATTGAGAATCCAGCCAAGTAGCTTTTGCAAGCCATAGATGGCCTTGTTTTCAGATAGAGGGGCTGTACGGAAGACTCCAATTGCAAGCCCGATAATAAGCCCTGCGATGGTTCCGATAATGGAGATTAAGAGTGTGATACCAGCACCACGCAAGAGTTGTTGCCAGTTTTCAGAAAGGATCTTAGCGACTTGACTAAAGAAACTACTTTCTTCCTCCGTTGTTGTCGCCTCCACTGGTTGCTCTTTAATCATCCGATCCATGAGAGCTACTTGTTCGTCCTTAGAAATGGTTTCGATGCTGGCATTGATTTGGCTGATGCGGCTGTCATCTTTACGAAGTCCAATGGCAATAGCGGTGTCTTCTTCTCCAGTTTCAAAACCTTTGTCAAGCTGGACCATCTTGAACTTAGAGTTAGCGGCTTCAGCAGTCAGTGCTTCAGGGCGTTCCGAAACATAGGCATCAATAACACCGGCTTCCAGAGCTTGACGCATTTGAGCGAAGTCGCCCATAGCTGTTTCCTTCTTGGCACCAGGGATTTGGGAAATCAAGTCATAAAGGTAAACGCCTTGTTGAGACGTGATTTTTGCTCCGCTAAAATCGTTTAAAGATTTGGCGTTGGCATAGGCAGAGTCCTTTTTGACCAATAGAACAGGTTCACTAGTATAGTAACTGCTTGAAAAGGCAATTTCTTGTTTACGTTCAGCCGTTGGGCTCATACCTGCAATGATCATATCGATTTTGCCAGAAGTAAGAGCAGGAACAAGTCCTTCCCACTTGGTTTTAACGACTAAAGGTTCCTTACCTAAGTCTTTGGCAATCTTTTTAGCGATTTGGACATCGTAGCCATTGGCGTATTGGTTGGTACCGTCAATTTTGACAGCGCCGTTACTATCATCGTCTTGGGTCCAGTTGAAGGGAGCGTAAGCTGCCTCCATCCCGATGCGTAAATATTCGTCAGCTTGGACCTGGCTAACTAGTCCCAGTGTAAGGGCTAGGCTAGCAAGGATAGATAAGCATAATTTTTTCATGTTTTCTCCTATTTCTAGTCTAAAAATGACTTCTCTCTATTGTATCGAAAAATAGTGATATTTTCAATACAAGTAAGCCTTTACTTATAAAAAATGATATAATGATAGCAAAGATAAAAAGGGGGATTGTGTTGTGAAAAAGACTTTTTTCTTGCTTTTATTTAGCTTGTTTTGTATTTTACCACTCTCTGTTTTTGCGGTTGATTTCAAGATTCGCTCTTATCAAGGTGATTTGTATATTCATGCAGATAATACGGCAGAATTTAGGGAGAAAGTAGTCTATCATTTTGACGAGGATTTTAATGGACAACTAGTAGGACTTGGCCGTTCTGGTAAGATGCCAAAGGGCTTTGAAATAGATTCCAGTCCAAAGGTTCAGGTATGGAAAAATGCTAGTGCCATTGAGAATGTCAATAGTGAAGTGATAGAAGAATCGGAAGGTTATACTGTAAAAGTGTATAATCCAGGCCAAGAAGGGGATACCGTTGAAGTGGTAATCACATGGCAATTAAAAAATCTCCTATTTCTATATGATGATATCGCAGAACTTAATTGGCAACCCTTGACGGATAGTTCAGAACCTATCGAAAATTTTGAGTTTCGAGTAATGGGCTTTAATGGAGCAGAAAAACTTTTCTTTCATACAGGGAAACTCTTTACAGAGGGCAAGGTAGAGAAGATAGATGGTAATTATCGTGTTCATTTACAGAACCTACCTCGTCAGCGTGGGGTTGAATTGCATGCATATTGGCCTAGAAAAGATTTTGGAACAGCTTTGGATCAGGGGTTTAAGGGCAATCGTTTAGCAGAATTTGAAAAAATAGAGGAGTCCATTACTGCTGAAAAAGCTCAGAGCAAAGATCTGGTTACGTGGATCATCCCTTTCCTACTCTCGCTTTTTTTAGTCTTTAGTGTTATTTTCTACTGCATTTATAGAAGAAAAACCTCTCCATCGAAGAAATATGCCAAAAATCACCGTCTCTATGAACCGCCAATGAACTTAGAACCGATGGTTTTATCGGAAGCTGTTTACTCCACTTCTTTAGAGGAAGTCAGCCCCTTGACCAAGGGAGGAGGGAAGTTCACCTTTGACCAACTCGTTCAGGCGACTTTATTGGATGTGATTGACCGTGGAAATGTTTCAATCATCTCAAATGGAGACGAGGTCCGTCTAAAAGTCGTAAAAGAAAAAGGATTGGTAAGTTTTGAAAAAGATTGTCTTAATTTGGCCTTTTCAGGAAGAGAAGAAGTGCTTGTTTCAGATTTGTTTGCAGATTACCAAGTGTCAACTAGTCTTTACCAAGGTGCAAAAGCAGCTGATGAAAAAAGGATTCAGAAAACAGGACGTAAGCTTAAGTCTTCTTTCGAGCAAGCTCTGAAGCAGATGCAGGATGGGGTGAGAAAGCGGGTTTCCTCTTTGCAACTTCCAGATTATTATCGTCCACTGAGTAATGGAGAAAAAATCTTGCGATTGACGATAGGTGTCTCTACGCTTCTACCTGCTTTCGTTGGTTTTGGCTGGTTCTTGTATAGTTTGGATGCCCACGGGTATCTTTCTCTGCCACTTCTTATCCTTGGATTTGCAGGCTTGATGTTAGCTGCCGTCTATTATTGGACGACCCGATTTGATACTCGTGATGGTGTTTTAAACGAAGAAGGACTAGAAGCATACTATCTCTGGACTAGTTTTGAAAACATGCTTCGCGATATCGCTCACCTAGACAAGGCAGAATTAGAGAGTATCGTTCTTTGGAATCGCCTGCTTGTCTATGCTACTTTATTTGGTTATGCGGACAAGGTGAGTCGTTTGATGAAATCTTATCAGATTCAGGTCGAGAACCCAGATATCAATCTTTACGTCACCTATGGCTGGCACAGTATGTTTTATCATTCAACTGCTCAAATGAGTCACTATGCTAGTATTGCAAATACAGCTAGCAACTACTCCGTATCTTCTGGAAGTGGAAGTTCTGGCGGAGGATTCTCAGGAGGCGGAGGCGGTGGTAGCATCGGCGCCTTCTAAAAAATCTATCGCAACATCCGAAATTATGCTATAATAGAGGACAGAAAAAGGAGTAATGTATGTATTTTATTGAAATTTTGAAGTCAATCTTTTTTGGGATCGTTGAAGGAATTACAGAATGGTTGCCCATTTCAAGTACAGGACACTTGATCTTGGTTGAAGAATTTGTACAATACAAGGACCAAAATGAAGCCTTCATGTCTATGTTTAATGTTGTCATTCAGCTTGGTGCCATTTTAGCAGTTATGGTCATTTACTTTAATAAGCTCAATCCCTTCAAACCTGGTAAAAATAAGGTCGAAGTTCGTAGAACTTGGCAATTGTGGTCAAAAGTTTTTGTTGCGACCTTGCCTTTGCTATTGGTTTTTAAACTGGATGATTGGTTTGATGCCAACTTCCATAACATGGTTTCAGTTGCGATTATGTTGATTATTTACGGGGTTGCCTTTATCTATCTTGAAAAAAGAAATAAGGCTCAAGCTATTGAACCAACAGTAACAGAGTTAGACAAGTTGCCTTATAAAATAGCTCTTTACATCGGACTTTTCCAAGTTCTAGCCCTTTTCCCGGGGACAAGCCGTTCTGGTGCCACTATCGTCGGTGGTTTGTTGAATGGGACAAGCCGCTCTGTTGTAACAGAGTTCACCTTCTATCTCGGAATTCCTGTTATGTTCGGAGCCAGTGCTTTAAAGATTTTCAAATTTATTAAAGCAGGTCAACTCTTGAGTTTTGGTCAACTATTCTTGCTCTTGGTTGCTATGGGTGTTGCCTTCGCGGTCAGCATGGTTGCCATCCGTTTCTTGACCAGCTATGTGAAGAAACACGACTTTACACTCTTTGGTAAATACCGTATCGTACTTGGTAGTGTCTTGTTGCTCTATAGTTTTGTGCGTTTATTTGTATAAGAAAAAGCTTGAAGGAATCTCCCTTCAAGCTTTTTAAAATCCTGTCACTGTGATTCCTAGTAGACGAATGCCTTTTTCTTTTTCAGCTAGTTCTTCGTAGAGTTGAAGGGCAGTTTGAGAAATCTGGCTAGCGTCCTGTGTAGCTTGTGGGAGGCTTTTTCGTCTAGTTAGAGTGGAGAAGTCAGCGTAACGAATCTTTAGGATAATGATTTTTCCAGCTTTGTCTTGTTTACTGAGATTGTGAGCTACTTTTTCAGAGAGAAGAGTCAGCTCTTTTTTGATGTCTTCTTCTGCCTGAAGAATCTTACCATAGGTTTTCTCCTTGCCGATGGACTTACGAATGCGATTGGCCTTGACTGGTGAGTTATGAATGCCTCTAGCTTTCCGATAAAGGTCAAAACCGAGTCTGCCAAACCGATCGATTAAAGTGACTTCAGAAACGTCTAATAAGTCTGCACCAGTATAAATGCCCATTTCATGAAGGCGTTCAACTGTTTTTTTGCCCACGCCATGGAATTTAGCAATGTCCATTTGTTTGAGAAAATCTTGAGCTTGTTCTGGGAGGATAACTGTCAAACCATGTGGCTTTTGATAATCGCTGGCCATTTTAGCTAGAAATTTGTTATAAGAAACACCTGCAGAAGCAGTCAGGTGTAGTTCCTGCCAGATATCTTGTTGAATGAGACGAGCTATTTTGACAGCTGACTTGATACCAAGTTTATTTTCCGTCACATCCAAGTAGGCTTCGTCAATACTCATAGGTTCAATCAAATCAGTATAGCGTTTAAAAATAGCTCGAATCTCAAGTCCCACAGTTTTGTATTTTTCATAATTTCCCGAGATAAAGACGGCTTGAGGACAACGCTCATAAGCTTCTTTAGAACTCATGGCAGAGTGAATGCCAAAGGCTCGTGCCTCGTAGCTACAAGTAGACACAACTCCTCGTCCGCCTGTTTGTCTGGGATCGCTCCCAATGATGACAGGTTTTCCTTTTAACTTAGGATTGTCTCTTATTTCCACCGCAGCAAAAAAGGCATCCATGTCGATATGGATGATTTTTCTTGATAAATCATTAATCAATGGAAATATGAGCATTTTGCTTCCTTTCTAGTGTCATTTTTTATTCATTATACCTTTTTTTCTGAAAAAATGGAAAAGAGTACTCATTCTTTCAAATATATAACACAGATTGCGTCGATAAATAGACTGTATTAGAAAAGAAAGTGATAAAAAAGCCTTTTTTCGCTTGTTGAAATCGGTTACTGTATGGTATACTGGTCTCATGAATGTAACAGATGACTGTTACTAGAAAGAAAAATGAGGACATTAACATGGTTGTTAAGACAGTTGTTGAAGCACAAGATATTTTTGACAAAGCTTGGGAAGGCTTCAAAGGCGTAGATTGGAAAGAAAAAGCAAGCGTTTCTCGCTTCGTTCAAGCTAACTACACACCTTACGATGGAGATGAAAGCTTCCTTGCTGGACCAACAGAACGTTCACTTCACATCAAAAAAATCGTAGAAGAAACTAAGGCTCACTACGAAGAAACTCGTTTCCCAATGGACACTCGTCCAACATCTATTGCTGATATCCCTGCAGGATTTATCGACAAAGAAAACGAAGTTATCTTCGGTATCCAAAACGATGAACTCTTCAAATTGAACTTCATGCCAAAAGGTGGTATCCGTATGGCTGAAACTACTTTGAAAGAAAATGGATACGAACCAGACCCAGCTGTTCACGAAATCTTTACTAAATACGTAACAACAGTTAACGACGGTATCTTCCGTGCCTACACTTCAAACATTCGTCGTGCTCGTCACGCTCACACTGTAACTGGTCTTCCAGATGCCTACTCACGTGGACGTATCATCGGTGTTTACGCACGTCTTGCTCTTTACGGTGCAGACTACTTGATGCAAGAAAAAGTCAACGACTGGAATGCAATTAAAGAAATTGATGAAGAAACAATCCGTCTTCGTGAAGAAGTAAACCTTCAATACCAAGCATTGCAACAAGTTGTTCGCTTGGGTGACCTTTACGGAGTTGATGTTCGCAAACCAGCGATGAACACGAAAGAAGCTATCCAATGGGTGAACATCGCCTTCATGGCTGTCTGCCGTGTTATCAACGGTGCTGCTACATCTCTAGGACGTGTGCCAATCGTACTTGATATCTTTGCAGAACGTGACCTTGCTCGTGGTACATTTACTGAATCAGAAATCCAAGAATTTGTTGATGATTTCGTTATGAAACTTCGTACAGTTAAATTTGCTCGTACAAAAGCTTATGACCAATTGTACTCAGGTGACCCAACCTTCATCACAACTTCTATGGCTGGTATGGGTAACGACGGTCGTCACCGTGTTACTAAGATGGACTACCGTTTCTTGAACACTCTTGACAACATCGGTAACTCACCAGAACCAAACTTGACAGTTCTTTGGACAGACAAATTGCCATACAACTTCCGTCGCTACTGTATGCATATGAGCCACAAACACTCTTCTATCCAATACGAAGGTGTAACAACAATGGCTAAAGACGGATACGGAGAAATGAGCTGTATCTCATGCTGTGTGTCACCACTTGACCCAGAAAACGAAGATCAACGCCACAACATCCAGTACTTCGGTGCTCGTGTAAACGTTTTGAAAGCCCTTCTTACTGGTTTGAACGGTGGTTACGACGATGTTCACAAAGACTACAAAGTATTTGACATCGACCCTATTCGTGACGAAGTTCTTGAATTCGAATCAGTTAAAGCGAACTTTGAAAAATCTCTTGACTGGTTGACTGACACTTACGTAGATGCTTTGAACATCATCCACTACATGACTGACAAGTACAACTACGAAGCTGTTCAAATGGCCTTCTTGCCAACTAAACAACGTGCTAACATGGGATTTGGTATCTGTGGATTTGCTAACACTGTTGATACATTGTCAGCGATTAAATATGCTACTGTTAAACCAATCCGTGATGAAGATGGCTACATCTACGATTACGAAACAATCGGTGAATACCCACGTTGGGGTGAAGATGACCCACGTTCAAACGAATTGGCAGAATGGTTGATCGAAGCTTACACAACACGTCTACGTAGCCACAAACTTTACAAAGACGCAGAAGCTACAGTATCACTTTTGACAATCACATCTAACGTTGCTTACTCTAAACAAACTGGTAACTCACCAGTCCACAAAGGTGTATACCTCAACGAAGATGGTTCTGTGAACTTGTCTAAACTTGAATTCTTCTCACCAGGTGCGAACCCATCTAACAAAGCTAAAGGTGGATGGTTGCAAAACTTGAACTCACTTGCTAGCCTTGATTTTGGTTACGCAGCTGACGGTATCTCATTGACAACTCAAGTTTCTCCACGTGCTCTTGGTAAGACTCGTGACGAGCAAGTTGATAACTTGGTAACAATCCTTGATGGTTACTTTGAAAACGGTGGACAACACGTTAACTTGAACGTTATGGACTTGAACGATGTTTACGAAAAGATTATGTCAGGTGAAGACGTTATCGTACGTATCTCTGGATACTGTGTAAACACTAAATACCTCACTCCAGAACAAAAAACTGAATTGACACAACGTGTCTTCCACGAAGTTCTTTCAATGGATGACGCATTGAGCTAAGATTCAATTGTAATAGAGAAAAGCCAGTCGATATGACTGGCTTTTTGTGTGCTTAAAAATTTTTTAAAAAATAGTCAAATTTGGTCAAAAAATTATTGACTTTTACTGACCAAAGTGATATAGTAGAAACATAAGGAAAATGAATTCCTTAAAAAGCTCATTTTCAACGAATTAGTCTTTGAGGATGAGGTATAGAATCCCGAGAAAGGGGCGAGGCCTATGTTGAATCTAACAGAATTTGAAAAGAAGATGATAAAAGGCTTATTTAAGAAAGAAAAACCAGAAATTATACGTAGGGTAGCTAGTTAGCTAGTCTAAAATTTTTAAAACAAAGGTCAAAGATAGTCAATATCAGAGATCGCAAATAATTAACAATAAACGAGGTAATGAATATGAACAACAACTTTAATAACTTTAACAACATGGATGATTTATTTAACCAATTGATGGGTGGTATGCGAGGATATAGTTCTGAAAACCGTCGCTACTTGATTAATGGACGAGAAGTGACACCTGAGGAATTTGCTCATTATCGTGCAACTGGCCAATTGCCAGGAAATGCAGAAGTTGATGGACAAATGCAACAACACGCTTCAGGTATGAAACAAGACGGTGTCCTTGCTAAACTAGGTCGAAACTTGACCGCAGAAGCTCGTGAGGGCAAGTTGGATCCTGTTATCGGACGAAACAAGGAAATTCAAGAAACATCTGAAATCCTCTCACGTCGTACCAAGAACAATCCTGTACTTGTCGGAGATGCAGGTGTTGGTAAGACAGCCGTTGTCGAAGGCCTAGCACAAGCTATTGTGAATGGAGATGTTCCGGCTGCTATTAAGAATAAGGAAATTATTTCTATTGATATCTCTGGTCTTGAGGCGGGTACCCAATACCGTGGGAGCTTTGAAGAAAACATTCAAAATCTTGTTAGCGAAGTGAAAGAAGCAGGAAATATTATCCTCTTCTTTGATGAAATTCACCAAATTCTCGGTGCTGGTAGCACAGGTGGAGACAGTGGTTCTAAAGGGCTTGCGGACATTCTCAAGCCAGCTCTCTCTCGTGGTGAATTGACCGTTATTGGAGCGACAACTCAAGACGAATACCGTAACACCATCTTGAAAAATGCAGCTCTTGCTCGTCGTTTCAACGAAGTGAAGGTCAATGCTCCTTCGGCAGAGGATACTTTTAAAATCCTTCAAGGGATTCGTGACCTCTATCAACAACACCACAATGTTATCTTGCCAGACGAAGTTTTGAAAGCAGCAGTGGATTATTCTGTCCAATACATTCCTCAACGTAGCTTACCAGATAAGGCTATCGACCTTGTCGATGTAACGGCAGCTCACTTGGCAGCTCAACATCCTGTAACAGATGTTCATGCTGTTGAACGTGAAATCGAGGCAGAAAAAGACAAGCAAGAAAAAGCAGTTGAGGCAGAAGACTTTGAAGCAGCTCTCAATGCTAAAACACGTATTGCAGAATTAGAAAAGAAAATCGAAAACCATACAGAAGACATGAAAGTGACTGCTAGCATCAACGATGTGGCTGAGTCTGTAGAGCGAATGACAGGTATTCCAGTGTCACAAATGGGAGCATCCGACATCGAACGTTTGAAAGATATGGCTCATCGCTTGGAACACAAGGTAATCGGCCAAGATAAGGCAGTAGAAGCAGTAGCTCGTGCTATCCGTCGTAACCGTGCAGGATTTGATGAAGGCAATCGCCCAATCGGTAGCTTCCTATTTGTAGGGCCTACTGGTGTTGGTAAGACGGAGCTTGCTAAGCAATTGGCGCTCGATATGTTTGGAACCAAGGACGCAATTATCCGCTTGGATATGTCTGAATACAGTGACCGCACAGCCGTATCTAAATTGATCGGTACAACAGCTGGTTATGTTGGGTATGATGACAATAGCAATACCTTGACAGAACGTGTTCGTCGCAATCCATATTCTATCATTCTCTTGGATGAAATTGAAAAGGCTGATCCTCAAGTAATCACCCTTCTCCTCCAAGTCTTGGATGATGGTCGTTTGACTGATGGTCAAGGCAATACAGTGAACTTCAAGAACACTGTCATTATCGCAACATCAAATGCTGGATTTGGCTATGAAGCCAACTTGACGGAAGATGCGGATAAACCAGAATTAATGGATCGTTTGAAACCATACTTCCGTCCAGAATTCCTTAACCGCTTTAACGCAGTTATCGAGTTCTCACACTTGAATAAGGAAGACCTTTCTAAGATTGTGGACTTGATGTTAGCGGAAGTCAACCAAACCTTGGCTAAGAAAGACATTGATTTGGAAGTCAGCCAAGCAGCTAAGGACTTTATCACAGAAGAAGGTTATGACGAAGTTATGGGTGTTCGTCCGCTCCGCCGCGTGGTTGAGCAACAAATCCGTGATAAGGTGACAGACTTCCACTTGGATAACCTTGATGCTAAACACCTAGAAGCTGATATGGAAGATGGTGTCTTGGTCATTCGTGAAAAAGCCTAACTCAAGATTTTGAGAATAAAAAAAGAAGGAACTAGCTAAAAGCTGGTTCCTTTTGTGTTTAGATGATATGACGCTCAAAGGCATCATCTGAGATTCCTTGTTCCAGGATGAGTTTCGACCATTCTTTAGCAGAAAAGAGGCTATGGTCCTTGTAGTTTCCGCAAGATTCGATGGTTGTTCCAGGGACATCTTCCCAAGTAGTGGTCTCGGCGATTTCCTTGAGCGAATCCTTGATAACAGCTGCAATCTCAGCACTGGTATGGCGCCCCCACATAATCATGTGAAAACCTGTACGGCAGCCAAATGGCGAACAGTCAATCATGCCGTCAATGCGGGTACGGATGAGTTTGGCCAAGAGGTGCTCGATAGTGTGAAGGCCAGCGGTAGGGATAGAGTCTTCATTTGGTTGCACCAAGCGAATATCAAAGTTGGAGATGATATCTCCCTTTGGTCCTGTTTCTTCTCCAATCAAGCGAACATAGGGTGCTTTAACAATGGTGTGGTCAAGTTCAAAACTTTCAACAATAACTTCTTTTGACATGGTCGTTCCTTTCAGTTTTCTTCTTTCATTATATCATAAAGCCTGCTCTTGATGGAGTTTGATAAATGACTTTTTGGTACTAGAATGATAATAAAGTCTCCATACATAAACCTCGGAATTATAAAGAAAGAATGGAGTAAAGGAAAAGAAAAATTGAGCTCTTTCTAATGAAGCTAGAGCGACTTTTGAAAGGTGGAGTCAACTTTTAGAATTTTTGCTTGAGCTCTGAACTAATTCTGAACTATATTGGATATACTGGAGAAAATAAAGATAAAGGAGTTCAGTATGAAACATATGGTGAAAATAGAAGGAGTCTGCAAAAAGCATGGCAGCAAGCAGATTTTAGAAGATATTTCTTTTACAGCTAGAAGCGGTCGGATTACAGCTTTTCTGGGTCCAAATGGTGCAGGGAAAAGTTCGACCTTGAGGATTCTCTTGGGGTTAGATCGGGCGACAGCAGGGACGGCGACTTTTGATGGGCAAACCTATCAGTCAATGACTTATCCGCTCAGAACGGTAGGTGCAGCCTTTGACGGCATTGGCGGTTTGCCAAATCGTAAGGTCTATGACCACTTGAGGATTATTGCGGCGAGTAATGCTATTCCTAAGTTTCGGATTGATGAGGTATTGGAGATGACTGGAATTGCTCATAAGAGGAAGGACCTCTTGTCAAGCCTGTCTCTGGGGGAAGGTCAACGCTTGGGTTTGGCTGCAGCTTTGCTGGGTGATCCTCAGTTTCTTATATTAGATGAGCCGACCAATGGACTGGATCCAAGTGGGATTAAGTGGTTTAGAAAGTTCATCCGTCAGCAGGCTGATTTAGGGAAAACGGTACTTCTATCTTCTCATATCCTATCAGAGGTGCAAATGGTGACAGATGATGTCGTCTTGATTCATCATGGGCGAATTATTGAGCAGGGACAATTGGAAGAGGTGCTGCAAGATTCAGACAGCCTAGAAGATCTCTTCTTTGATTTGACAGAGGAGGTTTAAAATGAAAGAAACGATGTCTTTATTGCATTCGGAATGGTTGAAAATTCGCTCAACCAAGGCTTTCAAAGTGAGTATGGCCTTCATGTTGCTCTTGGTGCCTGCCGTATCTTGGCTGGAGGGCCGACAGTATTTGTCCATTGGCTTGGATGCCACTCCTGAGATGGTTCCCGGTCTGGCAGAAGCCATTGATCCGCTGGAATATCTGGGTCTCAACGGGGCCTCTATGTCGGGCATGGTTTTGGTCATCTTAGCTGGAATTTTGGGAGCTATGGAATTTCAGTCTCATAGCTTGAGAACCAGTCTTTTATCCTGTAATAACCGCTTGAAGCTGCTTGTCGGAAAACTCATGACCTTCACTTGCTTTTCTCTTGCCACTAGCTTTTTATCAATTTACTTTAGTTATATGGTCATGCATCTGGCTTTAGGAAAGGAAGGGCTTGATCCGATTTTGCTCAATCAGGCAGCTTGGAGTCTGCTTTTGTGGAAAACCTTATCTCTAACCCTATTAGGAATCCTTTCATTTTTGTTAGGTTTATTGGCTCGGACCATGCTGGTTCCTCTGCTTTTTCTCGTACCTCAGATCTATAATCTGGGAAACTACCTAGCTGCTCACACGAGTTGGGGGGCTTATTTGCCACAGCCAGCAGGAGAGTTGTTTGCTGCAACGCCAACTTCCCAATATGCCAACAATCCCTTGCAAGGACTCTTGATACTTGGTGCATGGTTACTAGTCATCGGCGGTATGACTTCTCTGCGCTTTTTGAAGACAGATTTAGGAGGACGCTACTGATGATCAAAGCTCTGCTTAGAAGTGAATGGATTAAGTTCCGTTCTTACTATCTCGCTCTTGGTGCAGCCTTGGTGGCTCTGGTAATCGTTCCATTTTTTCTGATGAATCTTGACTACAGTCAGACAGCAGTTGGCCAGACGAAGGCTCTGAGCGAGGTTTTACATGCCCTCTATCTGGCGCAGCCTGTCATCGTCATCTTTACTTCCCTCTATTTTGCCCAGGAGTTTGTCAAGTCTGGGATGCGAACGAATTTTCTAACTGTATCAAATAGAAAGGCTTGGTTGGCTGGGAAATTCCTTTTTCTGGTCTTGCTGCTCTTGGTTCTCTACAGTATCATGATAGGCAGCTGTTTTTTTGTTATGCTGGCTCGTTTTGACTTAGACTTTAGCTGGTCCTTGCTGGGGAAATTCCTTTATTACAGCTCTTTTGGTCTTCTCAGCAATCTTTTTCTGGCTTTTTTAGCTGCCGGCCTCGCTTTGCTATTTCAATCTTGGGTTGTGCCAGTGTCGGTGCTCTTTCCTCTCTTGATTGGTCTCAGCCGTTTATTGGCAACTTTTATCAAGGAAGCAAAATACCTGCCCGATCTGGCTACACTAAATCTTTTTGAGTATGAAGGGCTTCAGTATTCAATAGATCTATCAGGACTGGGAATACAGCTGTTCTGGCTAGCTTTAGTTTGGAGCTCTGCTATATTCTTAACCTTGAAACGAGATGTTCGCTAGAGGTATGCTATAATGGAAATCATGAGACAGTATCGTATTTTGGTGGTTGATGACGACCGGAGCATTTTGAAGCTGGTGAAAAACGTCCTAGAACTCGACGCTTATGATGTGACAACGCTTGATCGGATAGAAGAGCTAGAGTTGACGCATTTTGTCGGATATGACTTGATTCTGCTGGATGTGATGATGGAGCCTGTTAATGGTTTTGAGTTGTGTTCCTACATTCGTCCTCATCTTTCGTGTCCAATCATCTTTCTGACGGCTAAGGAGTTAGAGGCGGACAAGGTGGAAGGGCTCTTTCGCGGAGCAGATGACTATATTGTCAAACCTTTTGGGACCAAAGAATTGCTAGCGCGTGTCAGAGCTCATCTTAGGCGGGAGGAAAGACGGGAGGAGCGATATTCTGAAATTGCTTCTTGTCAATTTTATCCAGAACGCTATGAAGTTGCCTGTTTTGGTAAAGTCTTGAAATTTTCAGAGCGAGAGTTTAAGTTGCTGCATTTACTAGCTAGCAATCCCAAGCAGACCTTTTCAGCTGAACGTCTGCATACCTTGCTTTACCCAGAAAGCTCAGAAACACAGCTTCGCTCCATCTCAGAATACGTGTATCAGATTCGTCAAAAATGCAAACAAGAAGGGCTGCAAGCAATCGCAACAGTGAGAGGAGTAGGCTATAGATGGCAATTAGAACCCGAAATTTCAAAAGCCTAGTCTGGACAACCAGCTTGAAAATCGTCTTTTTTCATGTTTTGATTTTTGTGCTTATAGGTTATGAATTTACACAAGGCAGCGATTATGCCCTTTTCACCTTGTTCTTCTGGGCAGGGAGCTTGCTGCTGATTACTTTTTATCATATTTTGAAATTGCTCCGAAAAATCGACAGGGAAATAAAAATGCTAAAGAGCGAGAAGCTTTTAGAAGAAAATCAAAGTCAGCTTTTTCGGATTGAGGAAATGCTAGAAGTCTACAGCGATTTACGGAGCAGCCACCAAGAAAATGCTCGTCTTCTAGAAAGAGAGCAGCAGCATAATCAGGAGTTGATTTTACAGCTATCAGCGACATCGCACGATTTGAAGACGCCCCTAACTGTGATTAAGGGGAATGCTGAGCTCTTGGAATTGGCGCAGTTGGACCAGCCACAGGCAGACTATGCTTCTGAGATTTTGCAGGCCAGTCACAAGATGGAAGAGTATTGTGGCTCTTTGATTGATTACGCTAAGACTTTTCAGATTGATGCTAATCAGTTCAGTCAGCTTTCCTTAGGGGACTTTTTGGCTGATCTCCAGGACGACTGGGCACTGTTCAGCAAACAGGAAAGCTATCGTTTTTCTATCCAAGAAGATTGTGATCTTGGTTTGATTTTGTTGATTCATTTGGACTATCTCAAACGGGCTTTGCTCAATATTTTACTGAATGCGCTTGAACATGCTGATCAGAACCAAAAAGAAGTGAAGCTGACGGTATCAGTGCAGCAGGACCAGTTGGTTTTTGCTATCTGGAACAATGGCCCTGCATTTTCAGAGGAGATGCTGCTGGGAGCAGATCAGCTCTTTTACCAGAGTGACCAAAGCCGCAATTCAGCTAATCCCCATCATGGTATCGGCTTAGCCTTTTCTAAGCAGGTAGCTTTCTTGCACGGTGGTCGTCTGACCCTGCTCAATCCAGACCAAGGAGGCGCCTGTGTCGAGTTGACAACTTCATTGAAATAAATGAGAATGGAAAATCATAAAAACGCATAATATCAAGTGTTCAAAAGCCTTGATATTATGCGTTTTATCTTTTATCATGTAAAGATTTACTGGATTTTTCCCTCGAATTGAGTTTTATCCAGCCTTGTTTATTTACTTCCGATACAAGCGATCGTATTGGTAGTAAGGGTCAAAGGTTACGTTGATACCTAGTTTGCGAAGGACATTCTTGTCTTCATCGGTCAAAATGATGGTTGAGTGGGCTTCGCTTCCTTTGAGGTTACCAAGTTCCTTCATTGCACGCGCAGCATCAGGATTTTCCATAGCTGTGATGGCAAGAGCAATCAGGATTTCATTTGAATGCAGGCGAGGATTGCGACTGCCTAGATGGTTAATCTTGAGGCCTTGAATTGGTTTGACAACTTCAGGCTCAATCAATTTCACTTCCTTAGCAATGTCAGCAGATTTCTTAATCGCATTGATCAAGGCAGCGGCTGTAGGGCCAAAGAGTTCTGAGTTTTTACCAGTGACAATGTCGCCAGATGGCAATTCAAGAGCCAAAGCAGGTCCACCAGTTTCGTCAGCTTTTTGGCGTGCAGCAACAGCAACCTTACGGTCTGCAGGTGTGATACCGAGGTCGTTCATGAGAAGTTCAATTTTCTTGACAGCAGATTCTCCGACTTTTTCAGCTTTAAAATCAAGTACAGTCTGATAGTAGCGACGGATGATTTCTTGTTTTGAAGCTTCGATAGCAGCTTCATTATCAGTGATAGCAAAACCAACCATGTTGACCCCCATGTCTGTTGGTGAAGCGTATGGAGATTCACCGAGAATGCGTTCCAACATACGTTTGAGCACTGGGAAGATTTCGATATCACGGTTGTAGTTGACAGTAGTTTCTCCGTAGGTTTGGAGATGGAAAGGGTCAATCATGTTGACATCGTCAAGGTCTGCTGTGGCAGCCTCATAAGCCAAGTTGACCGGATGATGAAGGGGCAGGTTCCAGACTGGGAAGGTTTCAAACTTAGCGTAGCCAGACTTGATACCATTGATTTGGTCGTGGTACATATTGGACATACAAGTGGCCAATTTTCCAGAACCAGGTCCAGGAGCAGTTACGACGATCAAGTTGCGACTGGTTTTGATGTAGTCGTTTTTCCCCATACCTTCAGGAGAAATGATGTGATCCATATCAGTCGGATATCCTTTGATTGGATAATGAAGATAAGAATCAATTCCGTTTTTCTCAAGTTGATTTCGGAAGGCATCTGCAGCGGGTTGTCCAGCGTACTGTGTGATGACAACCGAACCAACAAAAATTCCCAGCTCATTGAATTTGTCAATCAAACGAAGAACTTCTTGGTCATAAGAAATGCCTAGGTCGCCACGCGCTTTGGAATGCTCGATATTGCTAGCATTAATAGCAATCACAACCTCAACCTGTTCTTTCAATTCTTGCAAGAGCTTGATTTTGTTGTCAGGCTCATAACCAGGAAGGACACGAGCAGCGTGGAAATCTTCTAACATTTTACCACCAAACTCCAAGTAGAGCTTGCCGTCAAATTGATTAATGCGCTCCAAAATGTGGTCGCGCTGTAGATTTAAATATTGTTCAGAACTAAAAGCTTGTTTTTTCATTTTTTTACCTCTGACCTCTATTATAATAAAAAAACGGAAGTTAGGAAACTATGGAGTTAAAAAAGGAATCAAAAAGATTAGGCAAACGCTTGCACAAAATTACGAAAAGCGCTATCATAGACTGTAGATTATTAAAATAATGAGGTAAGAAGATGCAAGAAAAATGGTGGCACAATGCCGTAATCTATCAAGTTTACCCCAAGAGTTTTATGGACAGCAACGGAGATGGGATTGGCGATTTGCCAGGTATTACCAGTAAGTTAGATTATCTAGCCAAGTTAGGAATCACAGCGATTTGGCTTTCTCCTGTTTATGACAGTCCGATGGATGATAATGGTTATGATATTGCTGATTATCAAGCGATTGCAGCTATTTTTGGAACCATGGAGGATATGGACCAACTCATCGCAGAAGCTAAGAAGCGTGATATTCGAATTATCATGGATTTGGTGGTCAATCATACCTCGGATGAGCACGCCTGGTTTGTAGAGGCCTGTGAAAATCCTGACAGCCCTGAGCGAGATTACTATATCTGGCGGGATGAACCAAACGATCTTGATTCTATCTTTAGTGGGTCTGCTTGGGAATATGATGAAAAGTCAAGCCAATACTATCTCCACTTTTTCAGCAAGAAACAGCCGGATCTCAACTGGGAAAATGAAAAACTTCGCCAGAAAATTTATGAAATGATGAACTTCTGGATTGATAAGGGCATTGGCGGTTTCCGTATGGATGTCATTGACATGATTGGGAAAATTCCTGACGAGAAAGTAGTCAATAATGGTCCTATGCTTCACCCCTATCTCAAGGAGATGAACCAAGCCACCTTTGGAGATAAGAATCTCTTGACAGTAGGAGAGACCTGGGGAGCAACGCCAGAGATTGCTAAGCTCTACTCGGATCCAAAGGGACAAGAATTGTCTATGGTTTTCCAGTTTGAGCACATCTGTCTTCAGTATCAGGAAGGGCAACCTAAGTGGCACTACCAAAAAGAATTGAATATCAGTAAGTTAAAAGAAATCTTCAACAAATGGCAGACAGAGTTAGGAGTTGAAGACGGCTGGAATTCCCTCTTCTGGAACAATCATGACCTCCCTCGTATTGTCTCTATCTGGGGAAATGACCAAGAATACCGTGAAAAATCTGCCAAAGCCTTTGCAATCTTGCTTCATCTCATGAGAGGGACACCTTATATCTACCAGGGTGAGGAGATTGGGATGACCAATTATCCGTTTGAAACACTGGACCAAGTAGAAGATATAGAATCCCTCAACTATGCGCGTGAAGCTCTTGAAAAAGGTGTTCCTCTAGAGGAAATTATGGACAGTATCCGTGTCATCGGGCGTGATAATGCCCGTACCCCGATGCAATGGGATGAGAGCAAAAACGCTGGTTTCTCAACAGGTCAACCTTGGTTGGCAGTTAATCCAAACTATCAAGAAATCAACGTTCAAGAAGCACTGGCAAGTCCAGAATCTATTTTCTATACTTATCAAAATCTCGTTCAAATTCGCAAGGAGAACAGCTGGCTGATTCGAGCTGACTTTGAACTACTTGATACGGCTGATAAGGTCTTTGCCTATATCCGTAAGGACGGTGATCGCCGCTTCCTAGTTGTGGCTAACTTGTCCAATGAAAAACAAAACTTTGTAGTAGAAGGAAAAGTCAAATCGGTCTTGATTGAAAACACTACTGCTAAAGAAGCAGTTGAAAAACAGGTCTTGGCTCCATGGGATGCTTTCTGTGTGGAACTAACGGATTAAAATAAGGGAATCTCAAGTCTTTGATGCTTGAGGTTCTTTTACTAAAAATTATGTAGAAAAGTCTTTAAAAAATATTTGTTAGAATTTTCTAAAAAATCTGGTGAAACTTCTTGCTTTTATGAAAAAATAGGGTATAATGGTGAAAACACTATCTTTAAGGAGATTACTTATGAAATCGAAAAAGTGGCTCTTAGGAGCAGGTGCTGTCTTGAGTGCGGCCCTTCTGTTAACCGCTTGTGGGCAAAGCGAAAAGAAAGCTGATGCTCCCAAGACATTTTCTTATGTCTATGCAATAGATCCATCATCTTTGGACTACAGTGTGACGAGCAAGAGCTCAACTTCTGACGTTATAGCCAACGTTGTCGATGGCCTCTTGGAAAACGATAAATACGGGAACTTGATTCCGTCGCTTGCAGAAGATTGGTCTGTTTCTAAAGATGGCTTGACCTATACCTACAAACTTCGTAAGGGTGTAAAATGGTATACTTCTGAGGGAGAAGAGTATGCTGAAGTCAAGGCTCAGGACTTTGTTACGGGTCTGAAACATGCAGCTGATGGTAAATCAGACGGCCTCTCTCTCCTTCAAGATTCTATCAAAGGTTTGGCTGCCTACATTAGTGGTGAAAGCAATGACTTTTCTACTGTAGGAGTCAAGGCTGTTGACGATTACACGGTTGAATATACGCTTAACAAACCAGAAAGCTTCTGGAACTCTAAGGTCACAACTGCAACCATGCTTCCAGTTAATGAAGAATTTTTGAATTCTAAAGGGAGCGACTACGGTGCGCCAACACCATCAAGCATTCTTTATAACGGTCCTTATTTCTTGAAATCATTGACTTCAAAATCAGTCATCGAATATGAAAAGAATCCAAACTACTGGGACAAGGACAATGTTAAGATTGACAATATTAAACTAACCTTCTACGATGGATCAGACCAAGAATCTTTGATTCGTAGCTTTACACAAGGTGCTTATACAACAGCTCGTCTCTTCCCAACAAGCTCAAACTTTGAGTCAACTAAAAAAGAGTACGGCGATAAGATTGTTTACAGTCCACAAGAAGCGACAAGCTACTACCTCACTGTTAACGTAAACCGCCAGTCTTACAATAAAACAGCCAAAACAGACGAGGCTCAAAAAACATCAACAAAAGAAGCTCTTCTCAACAAAAACTTCCGTCAGGCCTTGAACTTTGCCCTTGACCGTCATTCTTACACGGCTCAGTTGAATGGTGAAGAAGGTGCGGACAAAATTATCCGTAACAGTCTAGTACCTCATGACTACGTTCAAGTGGGTGAAAAAACCTTTGGAGAGTTGGCTCAGGCAGAGCTCGTTTCTTACGGGGATCAATGGAAAGATGTAGCCCTTACAGATGGCAAGGATACGATTTACAGTCCTGAAAAAGCTAAGGCAGCCTTTGCAAAGGCTAAGGCAGAATTGCAGGCCAAGGGTGTGACCTTCCCAATCCGTTTGGATGTTCCAGTTGAACAAACGGATGTAATCGCCGTTCAACAGACTAACTCACTCAAGCAGTCTATCGAATCAACACTTGGTACAGAGAATGTCATTGTCGATGTCCTTCAAATGACCGATAATGAGAAAATGAGCATTACATCTCAAGCGAAGGTTCCATCCCAAAAAGATTATGACTTGAACGGAACTGGTTGGGGACCAGACTATCAAGACCCAGCTACCTACCTAAACATTCTTGATGCTAAGAAGGGTTCTGCCCTTAAACACTTGGGTATCACTCGTGGAAAAGATCCAGAAGTGATGGCTCAAGTCGGTCTAGACGAATACAAGAAACTCTTGGATGATGCCGCAGCTGAAACAAGCGACCTTAATAAGCGTTACGAAAAATACGCTAAAGCTCAAGCTTGGGTATCTGATAGTTCGCTCTTGATCCCAGTTGCCTCTTCAGGTGGTTCTCCAACTGTTAGCCGTACTGTACCATTCACAAAAGCGTACTCTCAAGTCGGAATTAAGGGAGACCCGTTTGTATTCAAAGGTTTGGAATTGCAAAATGATGTTGTGACTACAAAAGAATACGAAGAAGCTCTCAAGAAATGGCAGAAAGAAAAGATTGAAACAAATGCCAAATACCAAAAAGAGCTAGAAAAACACGTCAAATAGCCTATAAAAGAAAAGGAAGTTGCAGAAAATCTGTGCTTCCTTTTTCTGATTTTGAGACAGCAGTTGTCGTAAAATCAGTTCTTGAATGACAATTAAAGTTGAAGTGAAAAGCTGAAAAGTAATCTCAGGCATAAAAGCTTTTTTAATTAGTTTCGGAGCAGCCAAAACTTAAAACGATGCTTCTTGAAGATAATTCTAGTGTATTGTGAAATAGAGTGAGTAGAAACCTCAAAAAAACGAACTTTAATATTTATATAACAAATTAATTTTAGCATATTTATGCAACAGAAATGGATTTGAAATAATTTCTAAGTAAGTATCTAGCATTTTATAGTTTTAGGCTTAAAACTATAAAATGCTTATTTTAACAACTAAAAATACTGTTTTTTTAAAATAATAATAACTATGTTATTTTTTTGATTTTAATGTATGAAAGTGCTATAATCGTTATTGAACGCAATAAATATAAAAAAAGTGTTCAATAAGTCCAATTTATATTTTATAAAATATATTCCTTGTTTATAGTCCGAAAAACGAATAGTGCACAAAAGTTTTCCGAACGTTATGACCAGCGATTCTTTTTTGGAGGTTTAATTTAAAATGAATAGAAAATATGGTCTTTTGGCGGGAGCGGCTCTGGCAACAGCAGTTGCAGTTTCAGCTTCTGTAACACCAACGGTTCATGCAGATTATCGTTGGGATTCCCGTCATAGTTGGGACTATGATTTTGATGATTGGGGTTATGACTATAATTATTGGAATCGATACAACTACCGACAGCCAGATAGTGGTCGCTATTTTTACTGGAATGGCAGCTACTACTACCGTATGAGTGATGGTAGTTACTATATTTACCGTGATGGTGAGTGGAAACCACTGACAAACAATCGTGACAACAATTCTTCAACGAACAACTTAGTAAATGATAGCCACTATCGTTACGAGAATGGCTACCATTACTATGTATTAGAAAATGGGGATTATTACTACTACCAAAACGGTCGGTGGGTGTTTGTCAAGAAATCTGCGGATAATCAAAACGAGTTAGAAAATCCAGGTGGGGTGGAACTCCCAGAAAATCCCCCATTCAATGGAGCGGATGGGGAATTTAATCCTTTTGAATCAGGTACTATTGAGTTTCCAGAGGCTCCGTCTTATGGAGGTGCGGATAGTGAATATGCTCCTTTTGATTTGGGAACAATCGAACTTCCAGAAAATCCTCCATTCAATGGAGCTGACGGAGAATTCAATCCTTTTGAATTAGGTTCTATTGAATTTCCAGAGGTTCCGTCTTATGGAGGTGCGGATGGTGAGTTGGATCCTTTTTCGCCAAAACCAGACCAGCCAAATGAAGAACCAAAACCAGATAATTCAATCAATCCCTCTGTCCCAGAGACTCCAGGTTTGGTAACAACAGATGAACCGAGTGAAAATCAGATTCCTCCGTATGTTGAAAAACCAGTGCCAGGTTTAGAGCACTTATTATGGGCTCCAAATGGAAGCAAACCCAAATTAGTCATCCCACCAGGAAAACCAGGTGACAAGATTCTGGAAAATGATACAAACTATGCCTTTGATGGTACCAATCACTATTACTATGTTGAATCAAACGATGCAGTCACAGGTTACACAGCCTACTGGAAGTGGACAGGAGATGTATGGAAGCTACATGGAATGACAGATCCAACTGACCCAGCGCTGGATCCGAACTTGCACTCAAATCCCGTAGATGATGAGTATAGCTATAGCGATCAAAACTCTAGCGTGAAATTGTATTCGACTAATTTAGTCGAAACTGCCAAAGCAGGACAAGCACTTCCTTTCCAAAATGTCGAGGAATTCAAAAACTATGTGATCGAAAAACTAAATCCTAAGTTTTTAGATAACGCGGGTTGGGATGCTAAGGTCACTTGGGAAATTGAAGATGAGGATATCTTTGAGAAAACCAAAAATGATCCTTGGGCTAGAGATTATGTTTTAGTCGCCAACCTCAAGAGTGGAGTGGATGAAGAAAAGTACCGCGATGTAGAATTTGGTTATGTGAAATTTGTCTTCCGCGTTGCTGCGACGGATGATACGAATTATTACTATATGGAAAAGGCCAAAGAAGCATTCGCTGGAATCAATGAAATTCGTAAGGAACAAGGTTTGAAAGAATTGACTTGGTCAGATGAGATTTATCAAAATCAAGCTCTGCCAAAAGCAAACCAGATCTCTCGCCAATACGATAGCTCAGGCTTTGTTGGTCGTCGTGATCAAGATGCAGCTACCGTTGTCAAGAAATGGGCAAATGGCGGTTTGAGAGAATTGCTTTTGGATCCAAATGCGACAGAAGGAGCTGTAGCGGCAGTAGTTAGTGGAAATGGAGACTACTACTGGGCTTACAATTACAAATAAAATGAATTTCTAACTTCATCAAGCTCTTTGTTAATTGTGGCGGATTGATGTTAGCTAAGATTTGGAGAGGGCGATCACTGTTCTCTCCGTTTTTATTCAGAGAGATAAAGATTTGTTTCTTAGAATTATCAAAGTCACGGAAATCAAAGGAATAGCGTTTGGTGGCTTTTATAAGGCTGTTAGTAGTTTCCGGTTTTTACTTTAGAATTAGGCGATCGAAGATGTTGCTAATATTAATTTCATCTTTTAGGAAGGTTTGAAAAGGGGGCTATCTTGGATTTCATTTTCCATCAGTCTGAAAAGATTCTCGAGAACTAAACTAGTCGCCTATTTATTTTTGTACACTTAGTGATTAATTTTATTCTAGAGCTGTCAATGCTAGTGTAGGTTAATCATTTGCTGGAAAAACCATAAACTTTACAATTTAGGATAAATTTGATAAAATATGCCTATGTTATAAAAAGTGACATAAAGGAGTGGATGATGATCAAAATGAAAAAAAGACTAATCGGAACAGGTCTTGTCTTAGCGACAGGGATTATGCTCTCTGCATGTGGACAGTCCAACACAGATACTAGCACTTATTCATCAACATTTAGTGCGAATCCAACAACTTTTAACTATCTCCTAGATTATTATGCAGATAACACTGCCGTTATTACCAATCTTGTAGATGGTTTGTTAGAAAATGACAGCTATGGGAACCTCGTACCTGCTCTTGCGGAGGATTGGTCTGTTTCATCAGATGGTTTGACCTATACCTACAAGCTCAGAAAAGATGCCAAATGGTACACGGCTGATGGTGAGGAATACGCTCCAGTCAAAGCCCAAGACTTTGTCACTGGAATCAAATATGCTGCGGACAACAAGGGGCAAGCCATGGATCTGATCCAAAATTCAATCAAGGGATTGAATAACTATGTGACGGGTGTGGCCAATGACTTTTCAACTGTCGGTGTCAAAGCCTTGGATGATTACACAGTCGAGTACACCTTGACTCGACCAGAACCGTACTGGAATTCAAAGACAACCAATAGTATTCTTTTCCCAGTCAACGAAGAGTTTTTAAAATCAAAGGATAAAGATTTTGGTACCTTAACACCAGACAGTATCCTTTATAATGGTCCATATCTGTTAAAAGATTTTACATCAAAATCTTCGATCGAATATGTGAAGAATCCACACTACTATGACCATGATAAAGTAACTATTGAAAAAGTTAAGTTAGCCTACTTTGATGGGTCAGATCAGGAGATGACCATTCGAAACTTTGAAAGTGGTGCTTACTCGATTGCAGGAGTCTATCCAAATAGTTCGAACTATGCTAAGACAAAAGAAAAATACCAAGACAATATCGTTTATAGCTTACAAGACAAGACTTCTTGGTACTTCAACTTTAATGTAAACCGTAAAGCCTATAACCACACAGCTAAAACGACGGATGAGCAAAAGAAATCAACACAAACAGCGATTTTAAATAAAAATTTCCGTCAGTCCTTGAACTTTGCCATTGATCGTACGGCCTACTCTGCCCAATCTAATGGGCAAGAAGCTGCAAGTAAGACCCTTCGAAATACCCTTGTTCCCCCTACTTTTGTGCAGGTAGGCGACAAGAGCTTTGGAGAAGTGGTTTCTTCTAAACTTGTTCAGTATGGAACAGAATGGGTAGGAATCAACTTGGCGGATGCCCAAGACGGTTACTTCAACAAAGAAAAGGCCCAGGCAAAATTTGCGGAAGCCAAAAAGGAATTGGAAGCCCAAGGGGTGACCTTCCCGATTCATTTGGATGTCCCAGTTGATCAAACCAATAAAAATGCAGTTTCTGGTATGAATTCGCTTAAACAGACACTTGAAACAGTACTAGGTTCTGACAATGTCGTCGTTGATGTTCAACAACTTTCAACAGATGATTTTGGGAATGTCGCTTTCTTAGCACCAAACCCGGCTGCTCGGGACTACGATTTGAACTTTGATGGCTGGGTTGGTGATTACCAAGATCCGTCAACCTATCTGGATCAATTTAATGCAGAAGATGGCTTCTATCTCAAGATTTTTGGCCTAGATGCTAAGGAAGATCAAGAACTGCTCAAGAGTCTAGGAGTTGATACCTATACAAAACTTCTAAAAGAAGCAGATGCTGAGAATCAAGATGTCGCTAAGCGTTATGAAAAATACGCTGAAGCTCAAGCTTGGATGATTGACAATTCTCTAGTCATGTCTGCTATGTCAAATGGTGGTACAGCCTCTGTAACCAAAGTAACTCCATTCACACGTGCCTACTCTCTAGTGGGAATAAAAGGTGATGGAAATAACTACAAGTACATGAGACTGCAAAAAGATCCTGTTACCAAGAAACAATTTGATGAAGCCAAGACTAAGTGGGAAGAAGAACGAAAAAAAGCCATCGAACAAAGTCAAAAAGAATTTGAAAATCATATCAAATAAAAAGTTAAATAAGGTCTCTTGTAAGGGATCTTGTTTTTGTTTGCTCAAGGTCCTAAATAATGAAAGCGGGTACTTCAAAATATAGCTAAGAAAAAAGGAATGAAAACGCTGAGAATTGTGGGAATGAATGGAATTTGTCCTACTTTTGTGATATAATTACTTTAATTATTATAGTATAGGGGAATGTCATGACGAAACGTTCAAAGAGATCTCGCTCGGGGAAAGTAAAGCGAAGCGTTAACATAGCCTTGTTAGCTATTTATCTATTGTTGGCTGGCTTTTTATTGTTTTTGATTTTTAAATACCATATCCTTGCTTTTAGATATCTTAATCTAGTGGCAACTGCGTTAGTTCTACTAGTTGCCTTAGCAGGGCTGCTCTTGATTATCTATAAAAAAGCTGAAAAATTTACTATTTTTCTGTTGGTGCTCTCTATCCTTGTAAGCTCTGTGTCGCTTTTTGCAGTACAGCAGTTTGTTGGACTGACCAATCGTTTAAATGCGACTTCTAATTACTCAGAATATTCGATCAGTGTCGCTGTTTTAGCAGATAGTGAGATTGGAAATGTTACGCAACTGACGAGTGTGACAGCACCGACTGGGACTGATAATGAAAATATTCAAAAACTACTAGCTGATATCAAGTCAAGTCAGAATACCGATTTGACGGTCAACCAGAGTTCGTCTTACTTGGCAGCTTACAAGAGTTTGATTGCAGGTGATACCAAGGCCATTGTCTTAAATAGTGTCTTTGAAAATATCATCGAGTCAGAGTATCCAGATTACGCATCGAAGATAAAAAAGATTTATACTAAGGGATTCACTAAAAAAGTAGAAGCTCCTAAAACTTCAAAGAGTCAGTCCTTCAATATATATGTGAGTGGAATTGACACCTATGGCCCGATTAGTTCAGTGTCGCGTTCAGACGTCAATATCCTGATGACTGTCAATCGAGATACCAAGAAAATCCTCTTGACCACAACGCCACGTGATGCTTATGTACCAATCGCAGATGGTGGAAATAATCAAAAAGATAAATTAACCCATGCGGGCATTTATGGAGTTGATTCGTCCATTCATACCTTAGAAAATCTCTATGGAGTGGATATCAATTACTATGTGCGATTGAACTTCACTTCGTTTTTGAAATTGATTGATTTGTTGGGTGGGGTAGATGTTTATAATGATCAAGAATTTACTGCCCATACAAATGGAAAGTATTACCCTGCAGGTAATGTTCATCTTGATTCAGAACAGGCTCTCGGTTTTGTTCGCGAGCGCTACTCCCTAGCAGATGGTGACCGTGACCGTGGGCGCAATCAACAAAAGGTGATTGTGGCTATCCTTCAAAAATTAACGTCGACCGAAGCACTGAAAAATTATAGTACGATTATTGATAGTTTGCAAGATTCTATCCAAACAAACATGCCGCTTGAGACCATGATGAACTTGGTCAATGCTCAGTTAGAAAGTGGTGGAACTTACAAAGTGAATTCGCAAGACTTGAAAGGTACGGGACGGATGGATCTTCCTTCTTATGCGATGCCAGATAGTAACCTCTATATGATGGAAATTGACGACAGTAGCCTTGCATCTGTCAAAGCTGCTATTCAAGACGTGTTGGAGGGCAGATGAAATGATTGATATTCATTCGCACATTGTCTTTGATGTAGATGATGGTCCCAAGTCAAGAGAGGAAAGCAAGGCCCTCTTGACAGAAGCCTACAGGCAGGGGGTGCGAACCATTGTCTCTACCTCTCATCGTCGCAAGGGCATGTTTGAAACTCCGGAAGAGAAGATAGCAGAAAACTTTCTTCAGGTTCGGGAAATAGCTAAGGAAGTGGCGAGTGACTTGGTCATTGCTTACGGGGCTGAAATTTACTACACACCAGATGTTCTGGATAAGTTGGAAAAAAAGCGGATTCCAACCCTCAATGATAGTCGTTATGTCTTGATAGAGTTTAGTATGAACACCCCTTATCGCGATATTCATAGCGCCTTGAGCAAGATCTTGATGTTGGGAATTACTCCAGTCATTGCCCACATTGAGCGCTATGATGCTCTTGAAAATAATGAAAAACGCGTTCGAGAGCTGATCGATATGGGCTGTTACACGCAAGTAAATAGTTCACATGTCCTCAAACCCAAACTTTTTGGAGAACGTTATAAATTCATGAAAAAAAGAGCTCAGTATTTTTTAGAGCAGGATTTGGTTCATGTGATTGCAAGTGATATGCACAATCTCGAAGGTAGACCCCCTCATATGGCAGAAGCCTATGGCCTTATTGCCCAAAAATACGGAGAAGCGAAGGCTCAGGAACTTTTTATAGACAATCCTCGAAAAATTGTAATGGATCAACTAATTTAGGAGAAATGATGAAAGAACAAAATACGATAGAAATCGATGTATTTCAATTATTTAAAACCTTATGGAAACGCAAGCTAATTATTTTATTAGTGGCACTTGTGACAGGGGCGGGAGCTTTTGCATATAGCACTTTTATTGTTAAGCCAGAATATACGAGTACCACGCGTATTTACGTAGTCAACCGTAATCAAGGAGATAAGCCGGGACTGACAAATCAGGACTTGCAGGCAGGATCTTATCTGGTAAAAGACTACCGTGAGATTATCCTTTCGCAGGATGTATTGGAAAAGGTAGCGACAAATTTGAAATTGGATATGCCAGCAAAAACGTTAGCTAGTAAAGTTCAAGTGACTGTACCAGCTGACACTCGTATCGTCTCAATCTCTGTCAAGGATAAACAACCAGAGGAAGCCAGTCGCATCGCTAATTCTCTACGAGAAGTTGCTGCAGAAAAGATCATCGCTGTAACGCGAGTATCTGATGTAACGACACTTGAAGAAGCGCGACCAGCTACGACTCCCTCTTCTCCAAATGTTCGACGCAATACCTTGTTTGGTTTTCTTGGAGGAGCCGTCGTAACAGTAATTACTGTTCTTTTGATTGAGTTACTCGATACCCGTGTGAAACGTCCTGAAGATGTCGAAGATGTACTGCAAATTCCACTTCTAGGGGTCGTTCCTGATTTGGACAAAATGAAATAGGAGGAAGCTATGCCAACGTTAGAAATCTCACAGGCAAAATTGGATCTTGTAAAAAAGGCAGAGGAGTATTATAATGCTTTGTGCACGAACCTACAGTTAAGTGGAGATGATTTGAAAGTATTTTCTATCACTTCTGTGAAACCAGGAGAAGGAAAATCAACGACTTCCACCAATATTGCTTGGGCTTTTGCGCGTGCAGGTTACAAAACGCTGCTGATTGATGGAGATATTCGCAATTCTGTTATGTCAGGTGTCTTTAAAGCAAGGGATAAGATTACAGGTCTGACAGAATTTCTATCAGGAACTACAGACCTATCGCAAGGGCTTTGTGATACCAATATCGAAAATCTCTTTGTAATTCAGGCTGGCTCTGTGTCACCGAATCCGACGGCCCTTCTTCAAAGTAAGAATTTCAGTACAATGCTTGAAACCTTGCGTAAATATTTTGACTACATCATTGTAGATACTGCTCCTGTCGGTGTCGTGATTGATGCGGCTATTATTACGCGAAAATGTGATGCTTCTATTTTAGTGACAGCAGCAGGTGAAACAAATCGACGGGATATTCAAAAAGCGAAAGAACAGTTGGAACAAACTGGGAAGCCGTTTTTAGGAGTTGTGTTGAACAAATTCGATACTTCAGTAGATAAATACGGTTCTTACGGAAATTATGGAGATTACGGGAAAAAATAAAAAATAGTTTGGGGGATAGAGATGAATGGAAAAGTAGTAAAGCCTTCATTGGCCATAATCCAGAGTTTTCTTGTTGTTTTATTAACTTATCTACTTAGTGCAGTGAGAGAAACGGAGATTGTTTCAACAACAGCTATTGCACTTTATATCCTCCATTATTTTGTCTTTTATATCAGTGATTATGGACAAGATTTCTTTAAAAGGGGATATTTGCTTGAGCTTGTCCAGACATTGAAATATATCCTATTCTTTGCGCTAGCGATTAGTATTTCTAATTTTTTCTTAGAAGATCGATTTAGTATTTCTAGACGAGGCATGATTTACTTCCTCACATTACATGCTCTCTTAGTCTATGTGCTAAACCTATTTATCAAGTGGTATTGGAAGCGAGCTTACCCCAATTTTAAAGGAAGCAAGAAGATCCTCTTGCTCACAGCAACTTCTCGTGCCGAAAAGGTACTGGATAGACTAATAGAATCAAATGAGGTTGTTGGGGAGTTGGTAGCTGTCAGTGTTTTAGACAAACCAGGTTTTCAGCATAATTCTTTAAAGGTAGTAGCAGAGGAGGAGATAGTAGACTTTGCGACTCATGAGGTGGTCGATGAAGTCTTTATCAATCTTCCAAGTGAAAAATACAATATTGGAGAGCTTATCTCTCAGTTTGAAACGATGGGAATTGATGTAACAGTCAATCTAAATGCTTTTGATCGTAGTTTGGCACGTAACAAGCAAATTCGTGAGATGGCAGGATTAAACGTTGTGACTTTTTCTACAACATTTTATAAGACTAGTCATGTGATAGCTAAGCGGGTTATTGATATTATTGGTTCCTTGGTCGGTTTGATACTATGTGGTTTAGTCAGTGTTGTACTGGTCCCTTTGATTCGAAAGGATGGGGGCTCTGCTATTTTTGCTCAGACGCGTATTGGAAAAAATGGTCGTCAGTTCACTTTTTATAAGTTCCGCTCCATGTGTGTAGATGCTGAGGACAAAAAAAGAGAACTCATGGAACAAAATACCATGCAGGGTGGAATGTTTAAGGTGGATGATGACCCACGTATCACGAAAATTGGTCGTTTTATACGGAAGACTAGCTTGGACGAGCTGCCACAGTTTTATAATGTTCTAAAGGGAGATATGAGTTTGGTAGGTACACGACCACCAACAGTGGACGAGTATGAACACTATACCCCAGAACAAAAACGTCGTCTAAGTTTTAAACCTGGGATAACAGGGTTATGGCAGGTCAGTGGACGAAGTGAAATTAAGAATTTCGATGAAGTTGTCAAATTAGATGTGGCCTATATAGATGATTGGACAATTTGGAAAGATATTGAAATTTTATTGAAGACAGTTAAAGTAGTATTGATGAAGGATGGGGCGAAATAGATTGATAGATGTAAAAATCATTGTAGCAACACATAAGAAGGCTAAAATGCCTCAAGATAATTCTCTCTATCTTCCAATACATGTTGGGAGAGAGGGAAAATCAGATATCGGTTTTATTGGAGATAATACTGGTGATAATATTTCATCTTTAAATCCATATTATTGTGAATTAACAGGACTTTACTGGGCGTGGAAGAACTTAGATTGTGATTATCTAGGTTTAGTACACTATCGTCGTTATTTTACAAAAAGATCACGAGGTTATTCGGAACATATCAACATGGATGAAGTTGTTTTATCTCGAGATGATTTAGATAATCTTCTTTCTAAAAATGATGTTTTAGTTCCTAAGAAGAGGCGATATTATATTGAAACACTCTATTCACACTATGCCCATACTTTGGATGGAAGTCATCTTGATATTGCTCGTGATGTCATTAAAGAGTTAAGCCCAGAATATTTAACGACCTTCGATAAGGTTATGAAGCAACGTAGTGGTTACATGTTCAATATGTTTATCATGAAAAAAGATTTGGCAAATCAGTATTTTTCTTGGTTATTTCCTATTTTAGATAAGATGTACGAGCAAATAGATGTATCCCAGTTAACACCATTTGAAGCTAGACTATTCGGTCGTGTTAGTGAATTATTATTTAATGTGTGGTTGAAACATAAGAACATTAAACCAAAAGAACTTCCATTTATGTATATGGAAAAGGTGGATTTGTTTGAAAAAGGAAAATCTTTCTTAATGGCCAAATTTTTCGGAAAGAAGTATGGACAGAGTTTTTAGGACTTAAATATGAGTATAAAAATTAAAAAATTGACATTGGGGGAAACATTAAGTTTATTTGCTCTAGCATTGTTTTTGTTTGTTTCTCTATTAAATACAACATTTTATGCTAAATATGTATCTGGGGTAGTTTATTATTTTATAATTATCACTTCTATTATTTTTTTAGTGACAAAAGAGATAATTAGTAATAAGTTTAATTTCCAAAATACAGTATCTCTTTTTGGAATTTTAGTTGTTTATGTTTTAGTTGGTAGTGTTGCTGGCTTTCTATCGACTCTGGCTATTAGTAGTCTATTTATATTTGGATTAAGAAATGTTCCATTTAGGTATGTAGCAAGAGTTTCCTTATATATTAGTCTATTTATTTTGATAGTTGTTATTATAAGTAGTAAAATAGGCTATATTCCAAATTACGTAGAGTTCTCGTTAGGGAGAGTCCGACAATTTTTGGGATTTCGATACTCATTGTTTCCATCTACTGTGATGTTGAACATTGTAGCAATAACATTGTTTCTAACTCAAGATAAGATAAGTTATAAACGTTTGTTTTTTTTATTTGTATTAACAATTTGGATTTTCCATCAAACAGATTCAAGGTTAACTTTTATTGGTTCACTTTTATTACTCAGTATTAATTTAATGATGAAATGGTATCCATCGTTTTTGGAGTCTTCTCATTTTATATTAAAAAGTTTTCGATTTACGTATCTAATTAACGCATATCTTAGTTATTTATTGGCTAAGATGTACTTGAATTTTGCAAGTACTCATTTAAATGATTTGAGTCAAAAACTCAACACTTTTTTAGGTGGTCGAATTTATTACGCAAATCGTTCATTGAGTATTTATGGCTATAATTTATTTGGACAAAAAATAAATTGGATAGGAAATGGTTTAGATATAAATGGACAAAGAGGGTTAAATGAGTATTTGTATGTTGATAATCTCTACATACAAATACTACAGCGTTATGGATTGTTTGTATTATGTATATTATTATTAATTTTGACATTGACTTTACATACTCTTTTAAAAAGAAAAGAGTATGTATTATCATTAATCCTTATTGTTTTAAGTTTACATGCGATGATAGATGATCTAATTTTAAATCTTCACTATAATATTTTTTTAATTTTAATTGGTGTATTGATGAATCGATATTACCCTACTTTTGAAGATAAATTACAATTGAATAATGGAGAAAAATGATAAAAGTAAGTATAGTTATTCCTGTATATAATGTAGAAAAGTACTTGGAACGATGTTTGTTTTCTATAGTGAATCAAACATATAAAGAAATAGAAATTATTTTAGTAAATGATGGCTCTAAAGACAATTCAGGAGATATTTGTGATCAGTTTGTTAAAAAAGATTCAAGAGCTAAAGTGGTTCACCAAGAAAATAGAGGTCTATCTGAAGCAAGAAATACTGGACTACGAAATGTGACAGGTGATTATGTTATGTTTCTAGATTCGGATGATTGGCTCGAGTTTGATGCGATTGAATTTTTGTTGGGACAAGCTATAAGTCAAAATGCAGACATGGTTGTTGGAGGAGTATTTAGGACATCAAATGTTGTAGAACATCCAAAAAACACACCTGTTTCATACCTATTAACACAGGAAGAGTATGCGAAACGATACTTTAAGATTGAAAGTCAAACAATTGAGTATTATGTTTGGAATAAATTGTATAGAAGAAGAGTCGTAGAAGGAATCGAGTTTCCGTCTGGATTTTTTGCAGAGGATGTTCCAACAATGTTTCGATATATTCTAAATTCGCAAACAATTGTTGTCACTGATAAAATTGTTTATAATTATTTTATTAACACGTCAGGCTTAACAGCCAAATTTACGTCCAAACATTTTGATGTTTTAAAAGGTTGGGATTTAGTATGTCAGTATGCTAATGAAAGTAATAATGATAGGTATAAAGAGTGGGCTCAAATTAATCGTTATAGAGCAGACCTAGCTCTCTTAACAGAAATAGCTCTTTCTTTAGATTATAAAAACATTCGTATAGTATATAAAGTTCAAATAAAGTCTATGATAGACGAATTAAAGAAAAATAAGAAAATTTTACTAAGACAGGCCATTCCTGTTAGTAGAAAAATACTGATCATACTTTTTACAACTTCGTACAACTTATTTGCAAATGCGATAAATACTATGATAAGGATAAAAAATTATGGTGCATAAGCATGCATATCTAATACTAGCACACAATCAGTTTGAACAACTAGCATTTTTGGTTTCTTTATTGGATCATCAAAATAATGATATTTTTATTCATGTAGATAAAAAATCAAATTTTAATGACTCTCAGAAGAATTTAATTGAATCTAGTACTAATCTATCAAAAGTTTATTTTACAGAAAGAGTTGCAGTTAGTTGGGGTGGATATTCACAAATTGAAGCTGAAATGCTTTTATTTAAAGCAGCGTCTAGGAGAGATTCTTATTATTTTTATCATTTAATAAGTGGCGTAGACTTACCATTGAGTTCTCAGCAGAGAATCCATAATTTCTTTGATGATTATCCAAATTACTCCTTCCTTACTTTTATGAATATAGAGGAGAACGGTGAGGATATAAATAGATTTAAATATTATCACTTTTTTGAGAGTTTTACTTATCGCACCTTACCTGGTGCCATAGGTAAGCTTGCATTCAAGATTTATCGTAATTTAGAGGTATGGATTCAAAAATTACTCAGAGTTGATCGGTATAAATTATTTAATGTTAGTCCTATGAAAGCCAGTCAGTGGGTCTCATTACCAAGCGATATTGTGCAATTATTGATAGATAGAGAAGCAGATATTGAGAAGATGTTTAAAAAGTCCTTTCTCAATGACGAAATGTTTCTACCAATGATTTTAAATAAAGAACGAACAGACTATAATGTGTATGATTCGTCAATTAACCATGGCTATAAAGAAGAATTTCAAGGAAACTTACGCTATATTAACTGGTGGGATGGAAAACCATATACATGGACTGATAGTGAAAAAGATTTACATGAATTGAGAGATGCATCACAAAATGGATACCTCTTTTCAAGAAAATTTGATATTGAGAAATATCCGCAAACGAAGAAACTAGTTATTGAGTTAACAAAGGAGATGTAATGGTCTATAAAATTTTAATGACAGGAATGTCTCCTGTTCTTGCTGGTACTGAAACATTTATAATGAACTATTATCGTCATCTTGATCCATCTAAGTTTCAAGTCGATTTTATTAAAAGGACTAGAGAACCTATCGTATTTGAAGATGAGATTATTTCAAAAGGATCAAGAGTGTATTATTTACCTCGTAAAGGGAAAAATCCTCTTAAATATATGAGAGAATTAAGAGAGTTTTTTGCTACGGAAGGAAAAAAATATGATGCGATTTGGTATAATGCGATGGCAATCCCGAATCTTGATCTGTTAGAATATGCAAAAAAATATGGTATAAAAACTCGAATCATCCATAGTCATAGTTCAATGTTCAAGGGGAATAAAGTAAGACAAATTTTACACACTTTGAATCGTTCGAAATTGCCACAAATAGCTACTCATTTTTTTGCCTGTTCTGGAATAGCTGCAGATTATATGTTCACCGATAAAATTCGATCAAGTGCGCAAATTATACAAAATGCTATTGATGTAGAAAACTTTTCTTTTTCAGAAAAAGATAGACTTGATTTAAGAACAGAGTTAGGATGGGATGACTGTAGAGTTATTGGAAATGTTGGCCGACTAGATATCCAAAAAAACCAACCATTCTTAATAGATGTTTTTTATGAAGCTTACAAGAAAAATCCTAATCTTCGCTTAGTAATTATTGGTAAAGTTGCAGGTGCAAATTCAACCGTAGACTTAATCAAAGAAAAGATAAAATCTTATGGAATTGAAGATAAAGTTTTGTTGGCAGGAAGTCAGAAGGATATGAAGAGATGGTTAAGCTCCTTTGATTTATTTGTTTTACCTTCAATATTTGAGGGATTACCTCTATCTGCTGTAGAAGCTCAAGCGAATGGATTGCCGGTTTTGGTGAGTGATGCAGTTACGACAGAATTGAGAATATTAGATTCAATCCGTTACCTATCTCTAGATGACTCGATTACTGTTTGGGCAAAAACTATACTTGAGTTATTGGAAAAACCTAGAGCCACTGAGTCTGAGATTGAGAAGATGTTTAAATTAAAAGGATTTGAAATTGAAACTCAAGCATTAACCTTACAGAATATACTCTTGGGAGAAATGAATGAAAAAGTATCAGATTGTTGAATCGTATGGGACACACATGCACGCTGGTAGTAAAGCCACTAATGATTGTGTTAATATTTTGGAAGAATTAGGATTCGAAAAAATAGAGATTGTACGCCATAAGCCTGAGGATAAATCACCTGTTTCTAAAATAATAAGACAACTTTCTTTTTATAAACAGTGGAATAAGGTTTTAAATAAATTGTCTGAAGGAGATGTTTTATTATTACAACACCCTTATCGTAGAAATCATTTTGGAAGAACACCAAGTCTTTTAAAATTGAAAAACAAAAAAGTAAAAATAATTTCGTTAGTTCATGATGTGGAATTAATCAGAGGGATTTATGATGATCCATTCTATCAGAAAGAGTTTGATGAAATGCTATCTTTTGCTGATTCAATCATTGTTCATAATGAAGAAATGAAAGATTGGTTTGTTAAGTATGGAGTAGACGAAAAGAGACTAGTTGTTTTAGAAATATTTGATTATCTAAATGATAAGAGCGTATCATCATCAATTGAATATTCAAAAACAGTTACAGTAGCTGGGAATCTATCACCTGATAAAAGCCCTTATTTGTATCAATTGGATAAGGTTCCTAGCATTCGTTTTCAATTGATGGGGATTGGATATCATCCTATAGAAGATGTTTCTAATGTTTCTTATTTAGGTGCTTTTGCTCCAGAAGAAGTTCCTAATCATTTAAATGGTGGATTTGGATTAGTATGGGATGGAGAAAGTTTAGATACTTGCGATGGAGTGACAGGGAATTATTTAAGATACAATAATCCTCATAAGTTATCTTTGTATCTTTCTTCGGGATTGCCTGTTATTGTATGGAAAGATTCAGCAGAAGCAAACTTTGTTGAAAAAAATGGAGTTGGTTTAGCAGTTAATAGTCTATTTGAATTATCTGAAAGACTGGAAAGACTCACTCAGGATGAATATCTGCAACTGGTAACTAATACTAAAAACATTATGACAAAGCTTAAAGAAGGATATTATTTAAAATCTGCAGTCAATAAGATAATTGAATAGATTCTTTGGAGAAACATATGAATAATAAAATAGATCTTGTTGTTACTTGGGTTGATGGTACAGACCCTGAATGGTTACAAGAAAAGAGACTATACGAATCTGGTGCTCAATGGTCAGAATCAAATAATGCAAATCGTTACAGACCATCGGAGAATTTCAAGTACTGGTTTCGAGCAGTAGAACGCTATGCAGGTTGGATTAACCGAATTTTCTTTATAACTTACGGTCATGTACCAGAATGGTTGAATACAAAGAATCCAAAATTAAAAATTGTAAAACATACTGATTATATACCTCTGGAATATCTTCCGACTTATAATTCTAATGTGATTGAATTGAATTTACATAGAATCGAAGAATTAAGTGAGAACTTTATACTGTTAAATGATGATATGTATTTTGCTGCTCCTACTACAGCAGATGATTTCTTTAAAGAAAATCTTCCAAAAGATTTCGGTATTTACTTACCTATAATTCCACGTGAAAGTTTCAATCATATTGAGTTAAATAATACAATTCTGATGAACAAACATTTTCAACGGAAAAGGAAACCATTTTCAGAATGGCACAAATTTTATAGTTTAAAATTAGGAAAGTATTTAGTTGGTAATATTTTCAGTATTTTTTATTCGGGGATTTTAGGATATAAAAATTATCATATTGGTTTATCACATTTGAAATCGACCTTTAATTTAGTCTGGGAAAAAGAAATGAATTTGTTGGAGGAAGTTAGTTCTCATAGGTTTAGACAATTATCGGATATTAGTCATTATGTCATGTCTCACTGGAATGTGGAATCAGGTAAGTTTATGCCTCAATCCATTCATTTTGGGAAGTATTTTGATATTTGGGAAGTTGAACAAATACAGCAAGCTATTCAAAATGAGAGATACAAGATTATTTGTATCAACGATACGGATGAAGATGGGAAATTTTCTGAATATGATCAAAAAATACATCAAGCATTTCAATCTAAATTCCCTGATAAATCAAGTTTTGAATTGTAAATTTGTAGATTAATAAAAATATGTTTAGAAGTAAAAAATAATGAAAGTTCTTAAAAATTATGCCTATAATCTCTCATATCAATTATTGGTAATTATTCTACCAATTATAACCACCCCTTATGTTACTAGGGTCTTTAGTTCGGATGATCTGGGTATTTATGGTTATTTTAATTCTATTGTTACCTATTTCATCTTGTTAGCGACTTTAGGGGTTGCTAACTATGGGACTAAGGAGATTTCAGGTAACCGAAAGGAAATCAAAAAAAATTTCTGGGGTATATACACCCTACAATTTGGTGCAGCATTATTATCAATTCTCTTATATATTCTCTTGTGTATGGGAATCTCTACAATGCAAAATCCAGTGGCGTATATATTGGGATTGAGTCTGTTTTCTAAAGGTCTAGATATTTCATGGCTTTTTCAAGGATTAGAAGATTTTCGTAAGATTACGGTAAGGAATATCACAGTGAAGCTTGTTGGTGTAAGCGCCATTTTCTTGTTTATAAAATCAGCGAGTGATTTATACTTGTATGTTTTTCTTTTAACAGCATTTGAATTGTTAGGTCAGTTAAGTATGTGGGTTCCAGCCCGTGAATTTATTGGAAAACCACATTTTGATTTAGGATACGCCAAACATCATTTGAAGCCTATTATTTTGTTATTCTTACCGCAGATTGCTATCTCGCTTTATGTTACTTTGGATCGTACGATGTTAGGAGCGCTAGCTTCTACAAGAGATGTGGGAATTTATGATCAGGCTTTGAAATTGGTGAATATTTTATTGACCTTAGTAACTTCATTGGGGAGTGTCATGTTGCCACGAGTATCTAGTCTATTATCAGAGGGTGATCATAAAGCTGTAAATAAGATGCATGAGATGGCTTTCTTGATTTATAATGTAGTTATTTTTCCTATTATAGCTGGAATGTTAATTGTAAATGATAATTTTGTTCACTTTTTCTTAGGGGAAGACTTTCAAGAGGCGCGTTATGCAATAGCTATCATGATTTTTAGAATGTTCTTTATTGGCTGGACTAATATCATGGGAATTCAAATTTTGATTCCTCATAATAAAAATAGAGAATTTATGCTTTCAACCACAATTCCCGCTGTTGTCAGTGTTGGGTTAAATCTTCTCTTTCTTCCAAAATTCGGTTATATTGGAGCTGCAATCGTTTCAGTCTTAACGGAGGCGCTGGTCTGGGTTATACAGTTATTTTTTACCCGTTCATATCTAAGAGAAGTTCCGATTTTAGGATCTATGATTAAAATTATAGTTTCATCGGGATTCATGTATAGTATTTTGTTATTTGTGAAACAATTCCTGAATGTATCACCTATGTTAAACGTGGGACTATATGCTATTCTAGGAGCAATAATTTATGTTAGTTTGATCCTAATTTTTAAGGTTATAAATCTTAATGATATAAAACAACAATTATTCAAAAGTAAAGGAGTGTAATATGTACGACTATTTAATCGTCGGAGCTGGTTTGTCTGGAGCTATTTTGGCTCACGAAGCTACAAAACGTGGAAAAAAAGTAAAAGTGATTGATAAACGCGATCATATTGGTGGAAATATCTACTGTGAAAATGTAGAAGGTATCAATGTCCATAAATATGGTGCCCATATCTTCCATACGTCAAATAAAAAAGTCTGGGACTATGTCAATCAATTTGCAGAGTTTAATAACTATATCAACTCACCTGTTGCAAACTACAAAGGAAGCCTTTATAATCTTCCTTTCAATATGAATACCTTCTATGCTATGTGGGGCACAAAAACTCCACAAGAAGTGAAGGATAAGATTGCTGAGCAGACAGCTGATATGAAGGATGTTGAGCCGAAAAATCTGGAAGAACAAGCTATTAAGCTGATTGGTCCAGATATCTATGAAAAGTTAATCAAGGGTTATACTGAAAAGCAGTGGGGACGCTCAGCAACGGAACTTCCTCCATTTATCATTAAACGTCTTCCAGTTCGTCTAACATTTGATAATAACTATTTTAACGACCGTTACCAAGGAATTCCTATTGGTGGTTATAATGTGATTATCGAAAACATGCTTAAAGACATTGAAGTTGAGCTTGGTGTTGATTTCTTTGCTCACCGTGAAGAATTAGAAGCATCAGCTGAAAAAGTTGTCTTCACAGGCATGATTGACCAGTATTTTGACTACAAGCACGGAGAGTTAGAATACCGTAGCCTTCGTTTTGAGCATGAGATTTTGGACGAGGAAAATTATCAAGGGAATGCTGTAGTGAACTATACAGAGCGTGAGATTCCTTATACTCGTATCATCGAACACAAACATTTTGAATATGGAACGCAGCCAAAGACAGTTATCACGCGTGAATATCCTGCTGACTGGAAGCGTGGGGACGAGCCTTATTATCCAATCAACGATGAGAAAAATAATGCTATGTTTGCTAAGTACCAAGAGGAAGCGACGCAGAATGATAAAGTTATCTTTTGCGGGCGTTTAGCAGATTATAAATATTATGATATGCATGTGGTGATTGAACGAGCGCTAGAGGTCGTAGAGAAAGAGTTAGGTAACTAAAGATTTGATGTTAAAATGAGGGAATACTTCTTTTCCTCATTTTATTCATCTTTAATAGGAGATGGAAAAAGAAATGAATGCTTATAGTAAACAAAAGTCGGATCGAATCGAATGGATTGATTTTGGGAAAGGTCTAACGGTTTTAATGGTTGTCTTTGGACATGTTGTTTTAGGGTTATTTGAATCCAAAAGATTTGAAGATAGCCAACAATGGTTATTATTTGTGACACAGATTTTTTATCTGTTTCATATCCCCGTATTCTATGCTTTGTCAGGCTATTTCTTTAAGCCAGTGACAGGTTTAAAGAGTTATGTGGAATTTGTCAAACAAAAAACAATTATTTTGGGAATTCCTTATTTGTTCTATTCTATTCTACAGTTTGGACTTCAAAAATTAGGTGGAGCAACAGTAAGGAATGCCGCTTCTTTCTGGGATCTATTAAATATTTACCAAACACCTCTTGGAGTCTCGTGGTATCTCTATGTTCTTTGGTGGATTTACCTGGTTGTTGCCTTCCTTTCTATTTGGATCAAATCCTATCATAAGTTATTTATCATTAGTGTAGTAGCCTATCTTCTTTCTATATTTGCACCAACTAATATCTATATTGTTCAGAAAATTTTTCTATGGACTTTCTTCTTTTTGTTAGGATCATGGATCAGACACTCAGGTGTTGGAACTTTTTTAACAAATAGATGGAAGTCGATTAGTTGTGTGACACTAGTCGTCATTACAGTATTTTTAATATATTGGCAATTATCTGCACCTACTTTTTATATTTCATATGATAGACCTGGATTAAATGGACTCATTTTTCCAGTGTCTGTAATTCTAGCCATGGCATCCTATCCGATTTTAAACAAATTAAATAGTTTTTCTGATTATTTCAGAAAGATAGGAAAGGATAGTTTAGTGATTTATCTTTTGCATGCTCCAATAGTTTCTGTAACTCGAATTTCTTTATTAAAGTTAGGTATTGGAAATATTTTTATTCATATACTGCTAGGACTTCTTTTAGGTTGGTTTTGTTCAGTCATTATACTCTATCTATCTAAAAAAATACCTTATGCAGATTTTGTATTTTATCCAATGAATTATTTAAGGAAAAAGAAATAGTGAATAGGATTGAAGATCTTTATCTTTGATTTTATATTTTAGTAGATAAGGTAAATAAACTAAAAATTTGAAAAAAAGTAAAAAGAATGATATAATTAGCTCTAATTATGTATAAAATGTCTAGGAGAATATAACCAGATGGATAAGAAAATTAAGACAGCTTTGGTAGCAACTGCAGCAACTTTTACAGCATTTTCTGTTCACCAAGTAAGTGCAGCTGAAGCTAGCGATAAACAAGCTACTAAAGATACTACAGAATCGCTTAAACAAGTTTCTAAGCAGCAAGTTTCAGATGCTGAGAAAAAAGTTTTAGATACTAAAGAAGCAATTAAACAAAAAGAAGCTAATCTAACGCAGGCAGAAGCTGATGCAAAAGTAGCGGCAGAAAAGGAAAAAGCGGCAGCTGAAAAGGCAAAGGAAGCTACACCGGAAGCTATCCAAAAAGCTAAAGACGATGCAACTAAAGCTGCGGAAGCTATTAAAACTGCGGAAGCTGATGTGAAAACTAAGAAAGATGCTCAAGACACTCTTGCTAAAGATGTAGCAACAAAACAAGCTGATGCTGATAAAGCTAACTCTACTGTTGTTGTTGCTGCTAAGAAAGTAAAAGACTTAGAAAATGGGACTCCATCTCTAACTGAAGCAGAAAAAGCCAAAGCAGATGCCGAAAAAGCTAAATCTGACGCAGAAAAAGCTAAATCTGACGCAGAAAAAGCAAAAGAAAGTGCTAAAAAAGCTGATGCTGCTGCGGATAAAAAAGTAACCGATTTAAATAACGAATTAGTTGCCAAAAAACAAACTTTAGCAGATAAAGAAAAAGCGCTTAAAGATCTTGGAGAAAAGCCACAAGCATACGATTTCTCTGATGTTAAATTTAACTTAGGTGCTGACTTTGCAGCTGCATTAAACGAACGTGCTAAATTAATGGGAGAAAATGACCCAAACAACACTGGTGATGGACGTGCCAACGAACTTAGCACAAGAAACCAAGCTGAAGTTAATGCTAATGCTGAAAAATTAAAACAATTAGCAAAAACTAATATGGCTAAAAATACCTACACTAATACAACTGACACACGTGAAGTTAATATTTGGGATTTAACAGCTGAGCAAAAGAGAGAGATTAACTTATTCGGTCTTCACATTGTTAACCAAATCCGCGAACAACTAGGAAATCCTAAAGTTAAAACAACTGTAGGTATGGAAAAATTCGCAAATGAAGCTGCTGATGCACGTAACAAAAAATATGCAAAAGTTACAGAAACTTACGCTAAACCTGACTACGATGGAATTAATACTGCAGCAAAAGCAAATGGTTTATCATACAAAACTGGTGACGACCAAAACCAAAGTGATATAATCTACGCTAATGCTAAAACATTCCAAAAAACAGAAGATAGTGAAGTATTTAAGTCTGAACAAAATCTAAATACTTTAATGAAAAACAGTCCACGTAAACCTACTATGACAATGGGACAATTAAAAGAGTATATCTTCGAAGCATATAATAGTAAAATGTTCACTAACAACGAAGATTATACTGGTGCAAATTCTCATCGTGCATGGGAAAATGCTTTATCTATTGGTGGAAGTATCGCATACCGTAAGGATGGAGAAGGGAAGAAGTTAGGGCGTAAAGCTTCTGAATACAATGCAACAAGTGTTACTGCATCTGTTAAATTTAATCCACAACCATATGTAAACAAATGGGGAGATTACAGATACTTCACTAATCTTGAAATCTTCGTTCACAACTTCCAAACAGCTGGAGAAAACAAAGCTGTAGGACAAGAAAGAAATAGTATTGTAACTGATCCTAGTAAATTCGATGCGACTGAAATTAAAAATGATCCAACAGCTGCAAAAGAATATAGTGCGAAAAAACAAGCTGCTGAAAAAGCAGTTAATGATGCTAAAGCTGATGTTACTAAAGCACAAAACAACTTAGAGACTGCGAAGCAATACAAGGCACAATTACCAGCTGCTGAAAAAGCTCTTACTGATGCAACTAATAAACTTACAGTTGCTGAAAAAGCTCTTACTGACGCTGAAGCTAAATTAAACAACTTACGTCAAGATGCGACTAATAGAGCTGACGAGCTTAATAAGGCTAAAGTAGCGTTAGCAACTGCTGAGCAAGCTGCTGAAAAAGCGAAGGCGACTCTTACTGTTGCTCAAGCTAAATTAGCTAAAGCTGAAAAAGATGTTCAGGCTGCTGCTTCTCTAGTGATGACTAAAGTAGCTGCTAAAGATCAAGCAGAAGAATTAGTACGTTCTCTTGAAAATGCAGCAAAAGCATTGGAACTTGCTAAAGTAGCTAAAAAAAATGCGGATGCCAAGGTTGAAGAACTTCATAAATCCTTAGCTGAGAAACAAACTGAGCTAGTTAAATTCGAAGAAGAGTATAAACAACTTCTAAAACAATATATTTCTACTTTGACTCAACCTGAAAATCCTGAATTAAATTTTTATGAAGAAGTTAAAGAAGAAGACATCAAGTTTAATATTGTGGAAGAATTAGACTCATCACTTAAAGAAGGTGAGCGTGTTGTTAAAATTAAAGGTATAAATGGTCGTAAAAAAGTTAAGACTATAGTCTTTAAATCTTCTGGAGAAGAAGTTGGTCGTATAGTTGATAGTGAAGAGGTATTAGAGAAACCTGTTGACGAAATCATTCTAGTAGGTACCAAGAAAGAGAATTTACCAGTTCAACCAGTTGTTCCTAGAGATGATATTAAAGACAAAGCTAATCAAGCAGTTTCAAAATCTCAAGTAGTTTATATGGCACCAAAAGTAAATCAACTGGCTGTTAATAAAGAGAACAATCAAAAACTTCCTACGACAGGTATGAAAAATTCAAAATTATCAATTGTACTTGCGATTATTGCAGCAACTACTTCTTTAGGATTAATAGCAAGAAAAAAAGAAGAAAAATGATTTTTTGGCTCTTTGTCAACTGTAGTGGGTTGAAGTCAGCTAAGATCGAGAAAGGACGAATTTCGTCCTTTCTTTTTTGATGTTCAAAGTAATGAAAATCCGCTTTTTGAAATTTTCAAAGTTCTGAAATCCAAAGGTATTGCGTTTGATGAGATTATTACTAGCTTCTAATTTGGCGTTGGAATAGGGTAATTGAAGGGCGTTGACATCCCTAAGAAAGGTTTTAAAGACAGTCTGAAAAAGAGGATGAACCTGCTTTAGATTGTCTTCAATGAGTCCGAAAAAATTTATCTGGCTCCTTGTTCTGAAAGTGAAAAAGGAAGAGCTGATAGAAATTATAGTGGTGTTTCAAGTCTTCTGAATAGCTCAAAAGCTTGTCTAGAATTTCTTTATTCGTCAAGTGCATACGAAAAGTAGGGCGATAAAATCGCTTTTCAGAATATACCAAATTAACACAAAAATTCTGAAAATTCTGTTGACATCTTTTTGAAAAGAGTCTATAATGGAGAGAAAGTTTTAAAGGAGAAAATGATGAAAAGTTCAAAACTATTTGCCCTTGCGGGTGTGACATTATTGGCGGCGACTACTTTAGCTGCATGCTCTGGATCAGGTTCGAGCGCTAAAGGAGAGAAGACTTTCTCATACATTTATGAAACAGACCCTGATAACCTGAACTATTTGACAACTGGTAAGGCTGCGACAGCAGATATTACCAGTAACGTGGTTGATGGTTTGCTAGAAAATGATCGTTACGGGAACTTTGTGCCGTCTATGGCTGAGGATTGGTCTGTATCCAAGGATGGATTGACTTACACTTATACTATCCGTAAGGATGCAAAATGGTATACTTCTGAAGGTGAAGAATACGCGGCAGTCAAAGCTCAAGACTTTGTAACAGGACTAAAATATGCTGCTGATAAAAAATCAGATGCTCTTTACCTTGTCCAAGAATCAATCAAAGGATTGGATGCCTATGTAAAAGGGGAAATCAAAGATTTCTCACAAGTAGGAATTAAGGCTCTGGATGATCAGACAGTTCAGTACACTTTGAACAAACCAGAAAGCTTCTGGAATTCTAAGACAACAATGGGGGTAATGGCTCCAGTTAACGAAGAGTTTTTGAACTCTAAAGGGGATGATTTCGCCAAAGGGACTGATCCAAGCAGCATCCTATACAATGGACCATTCTTGCTCAAATCGATTGTAGCCAAATCTTCTGTTGAATTTGCGAAAAATCCTAACTACTGGGATAAGGACAATGTCCATATCGATAAGGTTAAATTATCATTCTGGGATGGCCAAGATACCAACAAACCAGCTGAAGCCTTCAAGGATGGAAGCTTTACTATGGCACGTCTCTTCCCAACAAGCGCTAGCTACCCAGAGATTGAGAAATCATTTAAAGATAACATCGTTTATACCCAACAGGATTCGACTACTTATTTAGTAGGTACGAATATTGATCGCCAGTCTTATAAGTATACTTCTAAGACAACGGATGAAGAAAAAACATCTACCAAGAAAGCTCTTCTAAACAAAGATTTCCGTCAAGCTCTTGCTTTTGGTTTTGATAGAACTGCCTATGCCTCTCAAGTAAACGGTGCAAGTGGTGCGACTAAACTGCTTCGTAACTTGTTTGTTCCACCTACATTTGTGCAAGCAGATGGCAAAAACTTTGGTGAGTTGGTCAAAGAAAAATTGGTGACATACGGTGACGAGTGGAGCAACGTGAACTTGGATGATGCTCAAGATGGACTTTACAATCCAGAAAAAGCCAAAGCAGAATTCGCCAAGGCTAAGACAGCTCTTCAAGCAGAAGGTGTGAAATTCCCAATCCACTTGGATATGCCTGTAGACCAAACAAACACAACGAAAGTTCAACGTGTGCAATCTTTGAAACAGTCACTTGAAGCAACTTTGGGAACAGATAATGTAGTTGTGGATATCCAACAACTTCAAAAAGATGATGTATTGAACATCACTTACTTTGCCGAGACTGCTGCTGGTGAAGATTGGGATATCTCAGATAACGTTGGTTGGTCTCCAGATTTTGCGGATCCATCTACCTACCTTGATATCATCAAACCATCTGTCGGAGAAAATACGAAGACTTACCTAGGATTTGACTCTGGAACAAACAATGCTGCGGCTAAGCAGGTTGGTTTGGAAGATTATGAAAAAATGGTTGTGGAAGCTGGGGAAGAAACTACTGACGTTTCAAAACGTTATGAAAAATATGCTGCTGCCCAAGCTTGGTTGACCGACAGTGCCTTGCTCATCCCAACAACTTCTAAAACTGGTCGTCCAATGTTGTCTAAGATGGTGCCATTTACTCTTCCGTTTGCTTACTCAGGTAACAAGGGTACGAGCGAAGCCCTCTTGTATAAATACCTAGATCTACAAGACAAGGCCGTGACAACAGAAGAATATCAAAAAGCCCAAGAAAAATGGATGAAAGAAAAAGAAGAGTCGAATAAAAAGGCTCAAGAAGATCTCGCAAAACATGTGAAATAACTGTTTCAGAATATAAGAAAGGATTTAGTATTTCTCTTGAATGCTGAATCCTTTTTTACATTTGTAAAGAAAGATTCTAAATTTGGAGCCTCTTTTTGTCAGAATAGAGAAAATTTTTGTTAATTTTACTTGTTTCCTATTGCTTTCTTAGTTATTATTTGTTATATTAAAAGCATAATTATTTTTTATTTATCAGGGTTAAGCACTGCACTTTCAGAGGAAGGAGTATTTTTTAAAAAGGAAATGTAAACGCTTACTCAAAAATGAAAGGATTTAGGAGTTTATGAATAAAAGATCATTTGAAAAACGTTGTAAATATAGTATTCGGAAATTTTCATTAGGTGTTGCTTCTGTTATGATTGGGGCTGCATTCTTTGGGACAAGTACAGTTCTTGCAGATAGCGTGCAGTCTGGCTCCACGGCGAATTTACCAGCGGATTTAGCTACTGCTCTTGCAACAGCAAAAGAGAATGATGGGCGTGATTTTGAAGCGCCTAAGGCAGGAGAAGACCAAGGTTCTCCAGAAGTTACGGATGGGCCTAAGACAGAAGAAGAACTATTAGCACTTGAAAAAGAAAAATCAGCTAGTTCAGATAAGTTACCAGAAGGCTTAGAGGGCAAATTAGATAAGGCTGAAGATAAAGGGAAAGAAGTTGACAAGGATCAATTAGCTAAAGATACTGAGAATCTCGTTCCAGAAGATGTAGCTAAAACAAAGAATGGTGAATTAAACTACGGAGCAACTGTCAAAATCAAGACACCATCAGGTGAAGGTAGTGGGATTGTCATTGGCGAAAATCTAGTTTTAACTGTTTCACATAACTTTATAAAAGATGTTCCAGATGGCAATAATCGTAAGGTCGTTGACAATGATAATGGTGATGGGGATATCTATAGCATTTCCTATCCAGGACTACCAGATGTTAAATTTAGTAAAAAAGACATTATTCACTGGGATCGTGAAGGTTTCCTAAAAGGTTACAAGAATGATTTAGCCCTTGTGAGATTGCGCACAGTTCTGGAAAATACGCCTGTTGAAGTAACCAAAAAGCCAGTAGTTAAGAAAATCGGAGATAAACTCCATGTCTTTGGTTATCCAGAAGGGAAATTGAATCCGATTGTCAACACTACAGTTGATTTTGCAGAACCATATGGAGAAGGTGTTCAAGGTATCGGTTATCAAGGAGGAAAACCGGGTGCTAGTGGTGGTGGTATCTTTGATACAGAAGGAAAACTCGTCGGTGTTCATCAAAATGGTGTAGTTGGAAAACGGAGCGGAGGTATTCTCTTCTCACCAGCTCAACTAAAATGGATCCAAGACCACATGCAGGGGATTTCAAGTGTGAAACCAGCAGACTTGGAAGAGAAAGAAAAACCGGCTGAAGAAAAACCAAAAGAGGATAAACCTGCAGCTGCTAAACCTGAAACACCTAAGACAGTAACTCCTGAATGGCAAACAGTAGCGAATAAAGAGCAACAAGGAACAGTTACGGTTCGTGAAGAAAAAGGTGTCCGCTACAATCAATTGTCTTCAACTGCACAGAACGACAATGGCGATAAACCAGCCTTGTTTGAAAAACAAGGATTGACAGTTGATGCTAATGGAAATGCGACGGTTGATTTAACCTTCAAAGATGATTCTGAAAAGGGCAAATCACGCTTTGGTGTCTTCTTGAAATTTAAAGATACCAAGAACAATGTTTTTGTTGGTTATGATAAGGACGGCTGGTTCTGGGAGTATAAATCTCCAACCGATAGCACCTGGTATAAGGGGGGCCGTGTAGCAGCGCCTGAGACAGGATCAATTAACCGCCTATCAATTACCCTCAAGTCAGATGGACAACTCAATGCAACGAATAATGATGAGAAACTCTTTGATACGGTCACTTTGCCAGCAGCTGTTAATGAAACTCTCAAAAATGAGAAGAAAATCGTTCTAAAAGCTGGTTCCTATGGCAATGAGCGTACAGTTGTCAGCGTTAAAACAGACAATCAAGAAGGCGTGAAAGCAGATGATACTCCTGCCCAGAAAGAAACAGGTCCAGTTGTTGACGATAGCAAGGTGACTTATGATACGATTCAGTCTAAGGTCCTCAAGGCAGTAATCGACCAAGCCTTCCCACGTATTAAAGAATATAGTTTGAACGGGCATACCTTGCCAGGACAAGTCCAACAATTCAATAAAGTATTTATCAACAAACACGAAGTCACACCAGAAGTTACCTACAAAAAAATCAATGAGACAACTGCAGAGTACTTGATGAAGCTTCGCGATGATGCTAATCTTATCAATGCGGAAATGACAGTTCGTCTGCAAGTTGTGGACAATCAATTGCACTTTGATGTGACCAAGATTGTCAACCATAATCAAGTTACTCCAGGTCAAAAGATTGATGATGAAAGAAAACTGCTTTCTTCTATTAGTTTCCTTGGCAATGCTTTAGTATCTGTTTCAAGTGATCAAGCTGGTGCTAAGTTTGATGGGGCAACCATGTCAAACAATACCCATGTTAGCGGAGATGATCATATCGATGTAACCAATCCAATGAAAGACTTGGCTAAGGGTTACATGTATGGATTTGTTTCTACAGATAAGCTTGCTGCAGGTGTTTGGAGCAACTCTCAAAACAGCTACGGTGGAGGTTCTTATGACTGGACCCGCTTGACAGCCTACAAGGAAACAGTCGGAAATGCTAACTATGTCGGAATTCATAGCTCTGAATGGCAATGGGAAAAAGCTTATAAGGGCATTGTCTTCCCAGAGTATACCAAGGAACTTCCAAGTGCTAAGGTTGTTATCACCGAAGATGCCAATGCAGACAATAAAGTGGATTGGCAAGATGGAGCTATTGCTTATCGTAGCATCATGAACAACCCTCAAGGTTGGGAAAAAGTTAAGGATATCACTGCTTATCGTATCGCGATGAACTTTGGTTCACAAGCACAAAACCCATTCCTTATGACCTTGGATGGTATCAAGAAAATCAATCTCCACACAGATGGTCTAGGACAAGGTGTTCTCCTTAAAGGATATGGTAGCGAAGGCCATGACTCTGGTCACTTGAACTATGCTGATATTGGTAAACGTATTGGTGGTGTTGAAGACTTCAAGACCTTGATTGCAAAAGCGAAGAAATATGGAGCTCATCTAGGTATCCACGTTAACGCTTCTGAAACCTATCCTGAGTCTAAGTACTTTAATGAAAAAATTCTCCGTAAGAATCCAGATGGTAGCTATAGCTATGGCTGGAACTGGCTAGACCAAGGTATCAACATTGATGCTGCCTATGACCTAGCTCATGGTCGTTTGGCACGTTGGGAAGATTTGAAGAAAAAACTTGGTGATGGTCTTGACTTTATCTATGTGGACGTTTGGGGCAATGGTCAATCAGGTGATAACGGTGCCTGGGCTACCCACGTTCTTGCAAAAGAAATCAACAAGCAAGGCTGGCGCTTTGCAATCGAGTGGGGCCATGGTGGTGAGTACGACTCTACCTTCCATCACTGGGCTGCTGACTTGACCTACGGTGGCTACACCAATAAAGGTATCAACAGTGCCATTACCCGCTTTATCCGTAACCATCAAAAAGATGCTTGGGTAGGGGACTACAGAAGTTACGGTGGTGCAGCAGATTATCCACTTCTAGGTGGCTACAGCATGAAAGACTTTGAAGGCTGGCAAGGAAGAAGTGATTACAATGGCTATGTAACCAACTTGTTTGCCCATGACTTGATGACCAAGTATTTCCAACACTTCACTGTAAGCAAATGGGAAAATGGCACACCAGTTACCATGACCGATAACGGTAGCACCTATAAATGGACTCCAGAAATGAAGGTTGAGCTAGTCGATGCAGCAGGTAACAAGGTTGTTGTGACTCGTAAGTCAAATGATGTCAATAGCCCGCAATACCGCGAACGTACAGTAACGCTCAATGGACGTGTTATCCAAGATGGTTCAGCTTATTTGACTCCTTGGAACTGGGATGCAAATGGTAAGAAACTTCCTGCTGATAAGGAAAAGATGTACTACTTCAATACGCAAGCTGGTGCAACAACTTGGACACTTCCAAGTGATTGGGCAAATAGCAAGGTTTACCTTTACAAGCTAACTGACCAAGGTAAGACAGAAGAGCAAGAACTAACTGTAAAAGATGGTAAGATTATCCTAGACCTTCTAGCAAATCAACCATACGTTCTCTACCGTTCAAAACAAACCAATCCTGAAATGTCATGGAGCGAAGGCATGCACATCTATGACCAAGGATTTAACAGTGGCACCTTGAAACACTGGACCATTTCTGGTGATGCTTCTAAGGCGGAAATTGTCAAATCACAAGGCGCAAATGAAATGCTTCGTATCCAAGGCAATAAGAGCAAGGTCAGCCTTACTCAGAAACTGACTGGCTTGAAACCAAATACCAAGTATGCGGTTTATGTTGGTGTCGATAACCGTAGTAATGCTAAGGCAAGTATCACAGTGAATACTGGCGAAAAAGAAGTGACTACTTATACCAATAAGTCACTCGCTCTCAACTATATCAAAGCTTATGCTCATAACAATCGTCGTGACAATGCTACAGTTGATGATACAAGTTACTTCCAAAATATGTACGCCTTCTTTACAACTGGATCTGACGTATCAAATGTTACTCTTACTTTGAGTCGTGAAGCTGGTGATGAAGCAACATACTTTGATGAAATTCGTACCTTTGAAAACAATTCAAGCATGTACGGAGATAAGCATGATACAGGTAAAGGAACATTTAAACAAGACTTTGAAAATGTTGCTCAAGGAATCTTCCCATTTGTAGTAGGTGGTGTCGAAGGTGTTGAAGATAACCGCACTCACTTGTCTGAAAAACACGATCCATATACACAGCGTGGTTGGAATGGTAAGAAAGTCGATGATGTTATCGAAGGAAATTGGTCATTGAAGACAAATGGGCTAGTGAGCCGTCGTAACTTGGTTTACCAAACCATCCCGCAAAACTTCCGCTTTGAGGCAGGTAAGACCTACCGTGTAACCTTTGAATACGAAGCAGGCTCAGACAATACCTATGCCTTTGTAGTTGGTAAGGGAGAATTCCAGTCAGGTCGTCGTGGTAGTCAAGCAAGCAACTTGGAAATGCATGAATTGCCAAATACTTGGACAGATTCTAAGAAAGCCAAGAAGGCAACCTTCCTCGTAACAGGTGCAGAAACAGGCGATACTTGGGTAGGTATCTACTCAACTGGTAACGCAAGCAATACTCATGGAGATGCTGGTGGAAATGCCAACTTCCGTGGTTATAACGACTTCATGATGGATAATCTTCAAATAGAGGAAATCACCCTAACAGGTAAGATGTTGACAGAAAATGCTTTGAAGAACTACTTGCCAACTGTAGCCATGACCAACTACACGAAAGAGTCTATGGATGCCTTGAAGGAGGCGGTCTTTAACCTCAGTCAGGCAGATGATGATATCAGTGTGGAAGAAGCGCGTGCAGAGATTGCCAAGATTGAGGCCTTGAAGAATGCTTTGGTTCAGAAGAAGACAGCTTTGGTAGCAGAAGACTTTGAAAGTTTGGATGCGCCAGCTCAACCAGGTGAAGGTCTTGAGAACGCCTTTGATGGTAATGTGTCTAGTCTATGGCATACATCTTGGAATGGTGGAGATGTAGGCAAGCCTGCAACCATGGTATTGAAAGAACCGACTGAAATCACAGGACTTCGTTATGTTCCACGTGGCTCAGGTTCAAATGGTAACTTGCGTGATGTAAAACTGGTTGTCACAGATGAGTCTGGCAAGGAGCATACTTTCACCGTGACAGATTGGCCTGATAACAATAAGCCAAAAGACATTAACTTTGGCAAGACAATCAAGGCTAAGAAAATCGTCCTTACGGGAACAAAGACTTACGGAGACGGTGGAGATAAATACCAATCTGCAGCGGAACTCATCTTTACCCGTCCACAGGTAGCAGAGACACCGCTTGACTTGTCAGGATATGAAGCAGCTTTAGCTAAGGCTCAAAAATTGACAGACAAAGAAAATCAAGAGGAAGTGGCTGGAGTTCAGGCGAGCATGAAATATGCGACGGATAATCATCTCTTGACGGAAAGAATGGTGGCCTACTTCGCGGACTATCTCAACCAATTACAAGATTCTGCTCCGAAACCAGACGCTCCTACAAGTAGCAAGGGTGAAGAACAACCACCAGTTCTTGAAGTACCAGAATTCAAAGGCGGAGTCAATGCAGCAGAAGCAGCTGTACATGAAGTCCCTGAGTTCAAGGGCGGCGTTAATGCGGCAGAAGCAGCTGTTCATGATCTACCTGAGTTCAAGGGAGGAGTCAGTGCGGCAGAAGCAGCTGTACATGAAGTCCCTGAGTTCAAGGGCGGCGTTAATGCGACAGAAGCAGCTGTACATGAGGTTCCTGAGTTCAAGGGTGGAGTCAATGCAGTAGAAGCAGCTGTACATGAAGTTCCTGAGTTCAAGGGAGGAGCCAATGCAGTAGAAGCGGCTGTACATAAAGTTCCTGAGTTCAAGGGCGGTGTCAATGCAGCAGAGCCAGCCGTACATGAAAAACCAGAGTACACAGGCCTACTAGGTACAGCAGGTGATGAACCAGCACCAACTGTTGAGAAACCAGAGTATAAGTTGACACCAGCTCCGCTAGCTGATACAAAGACATCAGAAATCAAAGATACTCTGAAAAATGAAGAAAGCAAGAAGACACTCCCAGAAACAGGAGAAGACCAGTCTGATACAGCCCTCTTCCTAGCAGGAATCAGCCTAGCATTGTCAGCTGCCCTCTTTGCTATTAACAGTAAAAAGGAATAGATATTTATTCCACAACTACATTGTTTGGATAAGTGATTTGGACTTCTATGGGAGTCAGAGTCGGAAAATGAATCAAACACCTGGAGAGGACCTCTCGGTTCTCTCCTTTTTAAAAGGAGAAATGATAACGCTTACTAGCGTAAGCGGATGAAAGGAAATAGGAGAAATATGGACAAACACTTTTTTGAGAAACGCTGTCATTATAGTATCCGCAAATTTGCAATTGGTGCAGCCTCAGTTATGATTGGTGCTAGTATCTTTGGAGCCAATATGGTTCAGGCAGCAGAAACAGCAGCGCCTTCAGAGAAAGAGGGAAGTATCACTCATGTTCAAGCCCTGGATAAGTTACCAGATGATTTAGCCGCTGCGCTTGAAAAAGCAGATGCAGAAGCTGCAACAGAAGCAAGTCATGAAGAAACTCCAGCGACTGATGAGGGAAGCAATCCTGCAACAAGCGAAGAGGCAAAACCAGAGACAAGTCCTGCAAGTCCCAAGCCAGCAGAAACGCCGAAACCGGTTGAAACACCAAAGGCAGACAAACAGCCTGCGGAAACCCCTACACCAGCAGTAAAACCAGCTGAAAAGACAATCAAAGATAGAGAAGATGTCAACCATCTCGAGGGTGCTACTGCTCAGGCAAGCAACCATGAGACTGGGACCAACTTTACTGCAGATAAGGCTATCGATGGAGATGACAATACTCGTTGGGCTACGGACAAAGATGTACCGAAACCAACTTTTGAATTAACTCTTCCAAAAACTACCCTCATCAAGCATGTGGAAATTGACTGGGATCGTCGTCTTCGCAATGGGCAAAATGACCCAAATATCAAATCTTGGAGTCTCTACTACGCAGGTCAAGAAGACGTGGGCGCTAATGGAGAAAAACAATGGAAACTAGCGCATACCAAGACTGGAGATCCTGTTTTAGATGAGAAAGTAGACCTAGCTGAGAGTATCAAAGCTAAGTATCTCAAATTGGAGGTCAATGATTATCAAGCGGGAACAATGGGCTGGAGAAATGTTGGAATCCAAGAAATTCGAGCTTATTCAAACGTTCCGGACCATAGTAAGGTAACAGATATCCGCCAAGTTAACCAGTTGGATGTGGCTGAAGATGGCAAGTCTCTTGTCCTACCAAGTTTGCCAGGTCAGGTTAGTCTGATTGGCAGTAACAAGCAGGGTGTGATTGACCTTCAAAATCGCATCTACCAACCTCTGACAGATCAACGTGTCAAGGTCATGGTACAACAAATCAAAGACAGCCATACTTTTACTAAAGAATTTGAAGTTGTCATTAAGGGGCTACATCAAGATGAGGGTGTGGGTGTGAAACCAAAAGTTGCTCCAGCGGTCCAACAATGGTATGGTCGTGAAGGCAAATCTTCTATCACTTCAGATACAGTCCTTGCGACGGGTGATTCTGGCTTTGATCAGGCTGCAACCTTCTACCAGTCAGACCTTGCCAGCCGTGGATTGGAACTAGCAACAGGTGACAAGCAAGCTCAAAAACGAATCGAATTTAAAAAGGTTGAAAACAAGGGTTACGGTAAGGAAGGGTATGGCATCACTATCCAAAATAATGTGATTACCATCGAAGCTGCCACAAACACAGGAGCCTTCTACGCCACTCGGACTCTTCTTCAAATGGGGGAAAGCGACCTCCAAAATGGCGAAATTCGAGATTTCCCAAGTTTCAGCCACCGTGGCTTTATGCTAGATACAGGCCGTAAATTTATCCCTTATGACACTCTTGTAGACATCATGCTCAACATGGCTTACTACAAGATGAACGACTTGCAGTTGCATCTCAACGATAACTATATCTTCCTTAAGGAACACTTGGCAGGTAAGAACTTGACACAAGAAGAAGAACTCAAGTATGTACTTGAACATGCCAAGACTGGTTTCCGTGTGGAGACAGACATTGTCGGTAAGAATGGTCAAAAATTGACATCAGACGAGCATTATACCAAGGAAGAAATGCAAAATCTGATTAAGCTTGCCAAGGCCTTGCATATCAACCTAGTGCCAGAAATTGACACACCAGGTCACGCCTTGTCCTTTGTCAAAGTCCGCCCAGACCTCATGTATCAAGGTAGTTTGAGAGATTATGCAGGCAAGCACAATGTTGAGCGCGTAGCCATGCTCGACCTAGACAATAAATACGATGAAACGCTGGCTTTTGTCAAATCAGTTTATGACAAACTCCTCGATGGTCCAGATGCACCACTTCATGGCGTATCTACTGTTCATATCGGAACGGATGAATACTATGGCAGCAGAGAAAGCTATCGTCGCTATGTCAATGACCTTATCAAATACATTAAAGGAAAAGGCTATACCCCTCGTATCTGGGGCTCACTCAGTGCGAAACGTGGGAACACTCCTGTTGATTGGAACGGAGTAGAGGTTGATATCTGGAGTATCGGATGGCAACGACCAAATGAAGCCATTGCTCAGGGAGCTAAAATTATCAACATCACGGATGTACCGACCTATAGTGTGCCAAGTGGAAGCAATAGTCAAGCAGCCTACGGGGACTATGCTAACTACGAACGTCAGTACAATAGCTGGACACCGAATGATTTTAGAACAGGTGGAGGTCCACTTCTACCAGCTTCTCATCCAAGTATCCTTGGTGGTGGTCACGCAGTTTGGAATGATAATATCGACCTTCATGAGACAGGTTTGACCTCTTATGATATCTTTAAACGCTTCTTCAAGAGCATGCAAACCACTGCAGAACGGACTTGGGGATCTGACCGTGCGGCTACGACCTTTGCAGAACGCACATTGCCAACCAGTCCTTACGCACCGCAGTCTAATCCTGAAAAAGCAATTGCTTCAGAAGAACTATTCAACATCACTCCAGACAAGGTGAAAGAATATGCAACGAAGAAAGTAACCGCAACAGAAAATGGATTGGCTTTTGAGAAAGACAGCAGTATCGAAGGCTTAGCAGGTGATGTTGGTCCAAGTCATGTCTTGAAGTTTGATGTAACTGTCACTGGAGACGGAGAACAAACCTTCTCAACAAGTGGGGACAACCGTATCTATCTAGCTGATAAAGACGGCTATCTTGCTTATCAATTTGAACAGTTCCATATTCAATTCAAGAAAAAACTTGAAAAGAACAAACGTTATCAAATCTCCATCGTGACCAAACCACAATCAACCGAAGTCTATGTGGATGGTGAAAAAATTGAGCGTATTGCAAATCCAGCCCACCCTCGCTTTGCCCACAATAGCTTGGTACTACCGCTTGAAAGCATCGGTGGTTTCAAAGGAATCTTGCACAGCGCTGAGTTGACTGATAAGCCTTTTGTAAATCCTCGTTTGATTGCAAATGACAAATTCACTGCTACTGCAAGTAGCCAAGAATTGCCAGGAACAGCGACTGAAGGCGCTGTTGAGAAAGCCTTTGACAATGATCCGAGCACATTCTGGCATTCTAAATGGACTGGTGACACTGCGCCATACACCCTTACTATGACCTTGAAAGAAGCAGAAAAAGTCAATGGCTTGACCTATCTTCCACGTCCAGGTGGTGGAAATGGTGTTGTGACGCGCTACGAAATCTACGCACAAAAAGATGGCCAAATGGTCAAGGTCTCAGAAGGAAGCTGGGACAACAACGCCCAAGAAAAAACAGTCAACTTTGCGGCGGTGCATACCAACAAGATTGAGTTGAAAGTATTGGAAGGCGTAGGTGGTTTTGCAAGTGCAGCTGAAGTTCATCTATTGAAACCTGTGAAAGAAGAGCAAGAAACGCCTGCACCAAGTCAACCAGAAAAACCAACTACACCTGAAAAACCAAAAGTAGAGCAAACAGGTGATGGAACAGTTGAATTGGCAGATCAATTCACTGCAAGTAAACCAGCTAGCGAAGACAGCATTGCAGCTGCCAGCAAGAGCGCAGACTATCTCAAGAAAGAGTACAAGGTCTTCCCAACGCCACAAAAAGTGACTTATGGAGAAGGAGTCACAGCCCTTCGTAAGCAAGTCAATCTGGTCATGGGCGATCAACTCGATATCTATACTCGCAATCGCTTGAAGAGTGTCTTGCAGGACAATCAAGTATCTTATACAACTGGTAAGGCGGCAATCGCTGGCGCAACCAATATCTATCTTGGGGTGCATGGACAAGGTTCACAAGCAGAGCAAAACTTGTCCAATGTTTCAGCAGGCCTCTTTGACAAGATCGATGCCTATGCCTTGACCATCAAGGATAACTCAATTTCTATCGTCGGAAAAGACACTGATGCGGTCTTCTATGGTTTGACAACCTTGAAACACATGCTCAAGGAAAGCCAAGTACCAGTCCTTCGCAATGTGACAGTAGAAGATTACGCAGAACTCAAGAACCGTGGTTTCATCGAAGGTTACTATGGAAATCCATGGTCGAATGCCGATCGTGCAGAGCTCATGCGTTATGGTGGCGATTTGAAATTGAACCAATACTTCTTTGCACCAAAAGATGATCCATACCACAACAAGAAATGGCGTGAACTCTATCCAGAAGAAAAACTAGCTGAAATCCGTGAACTTGCTCGTGTCGGAAATCAAAGTAAAACACGCTATGTCTGGACCATCCATCCATTCATGAACAACCGCATCCGCTTTGGCAATGAAGCGCATTACCAAGAAGATTTGGCAACCATCAAGGCTAAATTTACCCAGTTGATGAAAGTGGGTGTCCGTGAATTTGGTATCCTAGCAGATGATGCTCCAAGCCCAGTTGGAGGCTACAATAGCTACAACCGCTTGATGCAAGATATGACCAAGTGGTTGACTGAAATGCAGGGAACTTACAGCGGTCTTCGTAAAGAAATGATCTTTGTTCCTGGACAGTATTGGGGTAATGGACGTGAAGATGAGTTGAAATCTCTCAATGAAAATCTCCCAAGTTCAACATCCATGACCTTGACGGGTGGTAAGATTTGGGGTGAAGTCTCTGAAAGCTTCCTATCAACTCTCAAGAACAATCTATCCGCAGGTGGCAAAACCTATCGCCCAGTTTCACTTTGGATTAACTGGCCTGTAACAGATAACTCTAAACAACACTTGATTCTAGGTGGTGGTGAGAAATTCCTTCATCCAAATGTGGATCCAAGTTTGCTGTCTGGTATCATGTTGAACCCAATGCAACAGTCTGAACCATCTAAGATAGCCCTCTTTGCAGGAGCTCAATACTCATGGAAACAATGGAAATCAGAAGAAGAAGCTAAGAAAATCAATGATATTGCCTTCAACTTTGTAGAAAATGGTCATTTTGAAGATAGCAAGGTATCAGCAGCCTTCCGCGAACTTGGTAAGCACATGATCAACCAAAACATGGATAATCGTGTCGTCAAGCTAGAAGAATCTGTAGACTTGGCTCCAAAATTAACAGACTTCATGACCAAACTCAAAGCAGGTCAGGATGTGACTGCTGAACGTGCAGCCTTGCGTGCAGAATTTACCAAGATTAAAGAAGCAGCCGAACTCTATAAAGCATCAGGCGATAAAAAAATGGTTGCCCAAATCCACTATTGGTTGGATAATGCAATCGACCAAATGAATGCTCTCGATGCCTTCCTTACAGGAACTGAAGCCATGGCTACCAACGATGCAGCCAAACTTTGGGATAGCTACTATAAAGGTTTGAAATTGTACGAACAGTCTCAAGCTCATACCTTCCATTATGTAGACCATATGGAAAAAGCCGAATTGGGTGTTCAACATATCCGTCCATTTATCCTATCCTTGAAGGAAGTTCTAGCGTCTGAAGTTCAAAAAGTCTTGCATCCAGACCAAATCATCAGTAGCTTTATTACCAATCGAACAGGTGTAGAAGGTGGTTTGGCAGAAGTGACGGATGGCGATTTGGCAACTCATGCGATTATTAAATCACCAAATAGTATCAAGACAGGTGATTATATTGGTATGAAGTTCAACAAGCCAGTAGCGATTCAAACCTTGACCTTTGCTATGGGAACTCAGGCAAATCCACGTGATACCTTTAGTAAGGCAGAAGTGCAGTATCTAGATGAAAATGATAACTGGGTAACCTTGAAAGAGCCAAGCTATGTCGGAAATGAATCCCTTCTTAAGTTTGAAAATCTCAATATCAAGGCCAAGGCAGTTCGCATGATTGCGACAGCAGACCGCGAAAACACTTGGTTTGCAGTTCAGGAAATTGCAGTCAACCGTCCAGTTGAAAAAGCTCGTAGCCAACAAGCAACGACAGTTAGTCTAAGCTCAAACTTAGTTTACAAACTAAATACCTCAGCCCGTCAAATCACTGATGGCAAGGACAATACAGAAGCCATGATGGCAAACGCTGACGGTAGCAATACCACTCCAGTAGATGCCTGGGCACAACTGGACCTCGGTGAAGTCAAGTCAGTCACTAAAGTACGACTTCGCCAAGGAACGGGTGATAAGCTTGCCACAGGTGTACTTGAGTACTCTACAGATGGAACTGCATGGCAAGAGTTGGATCGCCTATCAGGTGAGCAAACTAAGGAAGTGACCAGAGCGATCAATGCTCGTTACATCCGAGTACGCAATACCAAGGCCCTTGACCTCTGGTGGCGTATCCAAGACTTCTCTGTTGAGACACGCTCTGGAAATAGTGAATTAACAGACACTAACGTGGACTCCTTGAAGGAAACACCAGTAGTGGATAGCTTGGGCAGTGACGAGCTTCAAATTCCAGCTGGAACCAAACTCCCTGCTCATAGCTATCTAGGTATGAAGCTTGACCGTATCCATCAGATCAAGAGCATCCAGCTCAAAGGCCAAGCCAACCCTGCTCTTAGCCTAGAGTATTCTGCAAATGCACAAGAATGGACACCAGCCAGCCAGTTGACAGACAGAACTGTGGCAACCCACTTAGTACGTTATGTTCGTCTAGTCAATAAAACAGATCAGGAACAAGCTGTGACAGCCACTTCTCTCCTTGTGACAACCAAAGAAGTACAACCAACCAAACTAGAATCTACAACTATGGGCATTCATCCAACATACGGAAGCAATGATGTTCGTAAACTAAACAACCTAGATCAACTATTTGACGGTGTTTACAACAACTTCGTTGAGTTTTCAGACTATGCCCATAAAGATGGTCATGTGACCTTGAAACTTGGTAGCGAACGCACTATCAAGAAGATTAGAGCCTACATCCAAGACGGAACTCAAAACTACCTTCGTGATGGTAAGATTCAAGTCAGCCAAGACGGTAAAACTTGGACAGATGTTGTGACAGTAGGAGATGGTGTAGCCAATAGCCAACACGATGATTCATTGACAGATGGTTGGACACATGATTCTAAGATGCCAGGAAATCGTTACATCGAAGGTGAATTGACGACACCAGTCAAAGCCAACTATCTCCGTGTTCTCTATACTGCAGACTATGATGCTCGTTTTGTAGGCTTTACAGAATTGGTCATCAATGATGGTGAATTTGTCAAACCAATCAATGATCCGACAGTAGAAGGAAACAGTGGAGAAAGCCAAGGCAATCTCTACAACAATCTTGTAGACGGAAAAGTCTTGACCAGCTACAAGTCTGAAAAAGACAAGGGCGAATTGGTGTATCACTTATCTGAGCCAACCAATGCCAACCACCTTCGTCTCGTTTCCAGTCTTCCTGAAGGAGCTAAGGCACGTGTTCTTGCTAGAACACTCAAGGATGGTCAAGACAGTTGGACAGACCTCGGTGCCATTACATCTAGTCTCCAAACCTTCGTTATCCGAAATGGTGGCTCTCTTCTAGACGTCAAATTAGTCTGGGAAGGTGGCAAGGCTGAGTTTTATGAATTGGCGAGCTTCTATCAAGATTTGACAGAAGAATCGGTTCAATCAAGCAAGGGTGATGAAGAACCACCAGTTTTGAGCAAACCGAACTTTACAGGTGGTGTGAATGCGGCTGAGGCAGCAGTGCATGAAGTACCAGAGTACACAGGCCCACTTAGTACAGCAGGAGATCAGCCAGCACCGATAGTTGAGAAACTAGAGTTTACAGGTGGTGTGAACGCGGTAGAAGCAGCAGTACATGAAGTACCAGAGTATACAGGTCCACTTGGTACAGCAGGAGACCAACCAGCACCGACAGTTGAGAAACCAGAGTTTACAGGTGGTGTGAACGCGGTAGAAGCAGCAGTACATGAAGTACCAGAGTATACAGGTCCACTTGGTACAGCAGGAGACCAGCCAGCACCGATAGTTGAGAAACTAGAGTTTACAGGTGGTGTGAACGCGGTAGAAGCAGCAGTACATGAAGTACCAGAGTACACAGGTCCGCTTGGTACAGCAGGAGACCAACCAGCACCGACAGTTGAAAAACCAGAGTACAAATTGAACTTAAGTCCACTCGCTGATACTAAGACTCCAGAAGTTAAACATGATGATCAGAAGGAGCTTCCGGCAACAGGTGAAAGCAAATCTGATACAGCTCTCTTCCTTGCAGGCGTTAGCCTAGCTCTATCCGCTATCTTTATCGCGAAAGGGAAAAAGGAATAGCTTCTAATTACCTTTGCTTTTGACAAATTTTAGCATCAAGAGAAAGTGAAAAGACAGCACCATAACCTCTACAATAGTTAGAGAAACTATCAAAAGAGTTATGGTGCTGTTGGGATAAACTATTGAGCTATAAAGAATAAAAATCCTGAGAAGTAAAATTCTCAGGATTTTGCTTATTGTTGCGGTTGACTTGGTTGGTTTTGCTCAGCAGGTGTAGTTCCTGATTGTTGAGGAATCGTCTGCGTTTGACTTGTGCTTGGAGAAGTTGCGCTTGACTGAGAAGTCGAACTCTCAGATGTTGAGCTAGAACTTTCAGATGTAGAACTTTGTTGCGTAGATGATGAAGGGGTCCACGTATTGCGTGCTCCATTCTTAAAGACAAATTCTCCGCTTCTGTAAAGACCTTCAGGCATGGTCCAATCCCCTGGATGGTCATCTGTTGAGAGGTAGGTCATCATCGAACGGTAGACCTTAGCAGCAACGTAGAAGCCATCACCCACGATTGGAGTAAGTCGGTTAGAGTAACCGGTCCAGACAGCCATCGAGTATTTACGAGTATAGCCGACAAACATTTCGTCTGGAGCTACATAACCAGAGTTCTTAATGTATTTCTCAATTTCATCATCTGTATAGTTTGATGTACCAGTCTTACCAGCTTGTGGTAACCATGATAGGTAGGCTCCACGTCCTGTCCCGTAGGTTAGGACAGTTTTCATCATCTCTGTCATCATATAGGCGGTTGTTTCTTTCATAGCGCGTGTTCCTGAATCAGAAAACTCTTTTGAACTACCATCACTAAAGATGATTTTGTTGATGTACATTGGCTTATGGTAAATACCGCCATTGGCAAAGGCAGCATAGGCAGCAGCCATTTTTTCACTGCTTGCCCCATACTTTTTGTTAGATTCGGTTGTGTTACTTGAAATCGCGTTGGCATAGTGCATATCTGGGTAGTCAATACCGAGTCCATTTAGGAAGGTCTTGGCTCTATCCAAACCGACTTTATTCAAGGTTTCTACAGCTGTAACGTTCCGTGATTGTTGAAGAGCATACTGCAACGTGATGTTTCCAAAGTAACTCTTATCCCAGTTATAAACAGGTGTGTTGGTGCCAGGGTAGTTATATGGTACGTCATGAACAACCGAAGCGGTTGAGTCATAGATATCGTACTCCAAGGCTGGCGCGTAATCTGTGATTGGTTTCATGGTTGAACCCCAGTCACGGTTGGTTTCGACAGCTTGGTTCATACCGAAGGAAACATTGCTAGATTGATGGCGTGCACCTAGCTGGGCAATGACCTTTCCATTTGTGACATCAACGATAGTTGAAGCCACTTGCAATTCATCATCTGGATAGTTAACGTATTCGTCGGTATTGTAGATATCCCAGAGACGTTGTTGAACGGCTGGATCAACATTGGTATAAACTTCCATTCCTGTTGTCAAAAGGTTGTAACCAGTTTCCTGTTCGACTTGGTCAATTACTTCTTTGAGATAATTATCCATATAGGCTGGATAGTTGTTTCCAGAACGGAGGCTCTGCAGTCCATCTGTAATGGGAGTGTTAATGGCTTTTTCGTATTGTTCAGCAGAAATGTAGCCTTGACTTTTCATTTCCGAGAGGACAAGGTCACGGCGTTCTTGTGCCACTTCTGGATGAGAATAGGGATCATATTGATTTGGAGCCTGAGGCATTCCAGCTAGGAGAGCCAATTGAGGTAGACTTAAATCTTTGAGGTCTTTACCATAGTAGTTTTGGGCTGCCGTTTGCATCCCGTAATTTCCGTTGGACATATAGACCTTGTTGATGTAGTAAGTTAGGATCTCTTGTTTGGTTGCTTTTTGTTCTAGCTGAACGGCTAGCCAAGCTTCCTGTGCCTTACGTGAAAGTGTTTGATCAGATGTTGACGTTGAAAAATAAGTTAGTTTAATCAACTGCTGTGTCAAGGTAGAACCACCTTGAAGACCACCCCCACCACGGAGGTTTCGTAAGGAAGCGCCTAGGATACGAATCGTATCTACTCCTCGGTGACTGAAGAAACGATGATCCTCAATAGAGACAATTGCATTGACCAGCTCCGTAGGGATTTCATTAGCCTGTGCATTGACACGGCGCTCAGAACCCAGATCAGCGATAAGTTCATTTTTGCTGTCATAGATCTTACTAGACGTTGTAGCGACTAGTTTGCTTTCGGATAGGGCCGGAGCCTTGCTTACATAGTAGAGAAAAAGGCCTCCACCTAGCATAATAGCTGCGATAAATACAGTCAAGAGGCAGATACTGACATACTTAACTATTCGCAGGAAAGTTTGTTTGTTCATCTTATTTTACCACCTAGTAAATGTTCTTTGATAACTTCGAGATAGGGAATCTGTGGAAAGGCACCAGGCTCAATCCTATATCCATTTTCTCGAATATATCCAAGTGGCATTGACTTTTGTCCCATATCTTGATGATAGAAACGAATCAAATCAATGGCCGGCAATAAGTAGGTTTCTTGCTGAGAAGAAAAGTGAAGGAGGACAAAGCAGATTCCTTGCTGGGCAAGAACTTGTTCCATATGCTGGATCTGATGGAGATGAAAATTCTTCATCGGAATCGCATGTTTTTGCCTGGTTTCCTTTGCTTCAAAGTCGATGTAGTATCCATCATAAACCCCTGAATAGTCAGTCGTTGAGGCCTGTCTAAAGTAGGCTTCAACGATCTTGGCTCGACTTCGTTGGGGATAGTCGACACGTACGATTTGGATGGGAGTCGGTTTCTTGTGAATAACTGCTAACCCATGTGACAAATAGTAGTCGTTCGTAGCGTTGATCATCTTTTCAAAAGACATTCCCCGATTTGCGAAATTTTTAGTTTGTGACGGGGGCGCTTGTCTCTTCTGTGATGAAAGTTTATGTGGATAGTTGACCATAATTCTCCTTATTGGTACAATAACATCACTCTATTATATCATAAATTTACAAAGAAAGGGTTAAAAATGACAACAGCCTTGATTTTAGGCTATTCAGCCTTCGACCTTGGTCTCTTTAATGACAAGGATATTCGCGTTGATATTATCAAAACAGCCATTCGGAGAGATCTAGAACGTCTAGCAGAAGAAGGGGTGACCTGGCTTGTCTTTACAGGGACTCTGGGCTTTGAGTACTGGGTGCTTCAAGTGGCAAAAGACATGCAAGCAGACTATGGCTTTCAGCTGGCGACCATTTTTGATTTTGAAACCCATGGTAGTAACTGGAATGAAGCCAATCAAATCAAACTCAGTGAGTTTAAGCAGGTTGACTTTGTCAAATATGCCTATCCACAATATGAGCACAAGGGGCAACTACGTGATTATCAGAAATTTCTGCTGGAAAATACGGATGGATGCTACCTGTTTTATGACGAAGAAAATGAAACCAAGTTACAGTATTTTTACCAGATGATGAAAATTCAAGAAGGCTATATTACAAAAAGATTAACATTTGAGGATCTGAACGAAATAGTGGAAAATTTTTCCGAAAAGTGAGGCTTTGACCTTGATTTTTGTTTGTCTTTTTTTATATAATAAGAATAGCAATCAAGAATGGAGAGAGAAATGGCAAGTATTATTTTTTCAGCAAAAGATATTTTTGAACAAGAGTTTGGACGTGAAGTTCGCGGATATAGTAAGGCAGAGGTAGACGAGTTCCTAGATGATGTGATCAAGGATTATGAGACTTACGCAGCTTTGGTCAAATCTCTTCGTCAGGAGATTGCTGATTTGAAGGAGGAATTGTCTAACAAGCCACAGGCAAGTTCTACTCAACAAAGTTCTATCGAAGTAACAAGTTCTACTCCAATGACAAATTTTGATATTTTGAAACGATTGAATCGACTTGAAAAAGAAGTATTCGGTAAGCAAATCGTAGACAATTCTGAGTTATAATTAGGTGTCTATTAGATGCAATTTTTGGATAATCGCGTGAAGAGAATCTCTTTTCATGAGGAAAGTCCATGCTAGCACAGGCTGTGATGCCTGTAGTGTTTGTGCTAGGCGAATCCATAAGCCTAGGGACGAGAGATCGTTACGGCAGTTGAAATGGCTAAGTCTTCGGATAGGTCAGAGTAGGCTTGAAAGTGCCACAGTGACGGAGTCTTTTCGGAAACGGAGAGAGTGGAACGCGGTAAACCCCTCAAGCTAGCAACCCAAATTTTGGTCGGGGCATGGAGTGCACGGAAACGAACGTAGTACTCTGACTGCTATCAGTTATAGGCTGTTAGCGGTAGACAGATGATTATCGAAGGAAGTGGTCCTAGTCACTTCTGGAACAAAACATGGCTTATAGAAAATTGCATATAGGTTGGGGCTGAGAATTTTTTCTCAACCTCATTTTTTAAAGTGAACAAGAGAAAGGTCTTGCAAGACTAGAAATGAAAGAACAATTTAATTTAATCGCAACTGCTGCGGCGGGGCTAGAGGCTGTCGTTGGACGTGAGGTGCGAGATCTTGGTTATGATTGCCAAGTTGAAAATGGGCGTGTCCGTTTTCAAGGAGATGTGCGGGCAATTATTGAGACCAATCTGTGGCTTCGCGCAGCTGACCGTATCAAGATTGTAGTTGGAAGCTTTCCGGCTAAGACCTTTGAAGAGCTTTTCCAAGGAGTTTTTGCTCTGGATTGGGAAAACTATCTCCCGCTTGGGGCGCGTTTTCCGATTTCCAAGGCCAAATGTGTAAAGTCAAAACTTCATAACGAGCCTAGTGTTCAGGCTATTTCCAAGAAGGCTGTTGTGAAGAAATTACAAAAACACTATGCCCGCCCAGAAGGTGTTCCCTTGATGGAAACTGGTCCCGAATTTAAGATTGAGGTGTCCATCCTTAAGGATGTAGCAACTGTCATGATTGACACGACAGGTTCTAGCCTCTTTAAACGTGGTTATCGTACGGAAAAGGGTGGAGCTCCTATCAAGGAAAATATGGCGGCGGCCATTTTACAACTCTCTAACTGGTATCCAGACAAGCCCTTGATCGATCCGACCTGTGGTTCAGGAACTTTCTGTATTGAGGCGGCTATGATGGCTAGAAAGATGGCGCCGGGGCTTCGCCGTTCCTTTGCTTTTGAAGAATGGAACTGGGTTAGCGATCGGTTAATTCAAGAAGTGCGTACTGATGCTGCCAAGAAAATCGATCGTGAGATAGAATTGGATATTATGGGTTGTGATATAGACGCTCGTATGGTGGAAATTGCCAAGGCAAATGCTCAAGCAGCAGGCGTCGCAGGTGATATCACTTTTAAACAAATGCGGGTACAGGACTTGCGCTCAGACAAGATCAATGGCGTTATCATTTCCAATCCACCATATGGGGAGCGCTTGTCTGATGATGCAGGAGTTACAAAGCTCTATGCAGAAATGGGGCAGGTCTTTGCGCCATTGAAAACCTGGAGCAAATTTATCCTGACGAGTGACGAAGCTTTTGAAAGTAAGTACGGAAGCCCAGCGGATAAAAAGCGCAAACTTTATAACGGAACCTTAAAAGTGGATTTGTATCAATACTTTGGTCAGCGTGTGAAGCGCCAAGAGGTAAAGTAGAAAGGAAGACAGATGAGTAAAAAAAGACACAATCGTCATAAAAAAGAGCATCAAGAATCCAAATTTGATTTTGACGAGGCGAAAGATCTGACAGTTGGTCAAGTCATCCGTAAAAATGAAGAAGTTGAAGCTGGAGTATTGCCTGAGGACAATATCTTGGATAAATACATCAAACAGCACCGCGAGGAAATCGAAGCCGACAAGTTTGAAACACGTCAATTTAAAAAAGAAGAACTGCAGGAAGCTCAGGCTCAAGAAGAATTGACGACACAGGAAGTCTCAGAAATCACTGAAGAGTCGGCACCAATCATAGAGGAACCCGAGACAGTTTCAGAAGAAACGGTGTCAGACTCAGTGGAACCTACAAGCTCGGATGTGATTTTGCCTCCTTTGGGAGAAGAAAATCAAGACTTGGAACCGCTTGTGTTGGAAAAGCAAACGCCAGCAGAGGTTGCTGATGAGAAAGAAGAGGAAGAGACGGCTCTACTTTCACGCTCAGCTCAGGCAGAATCAGAAACAGTTTCTAATTCTAAAAAGAAGCGCGTGTTTGTTATCGGTTCAGCCTTGGCAGCAGCCCTTATCTTGGCAGGTAGTTACTATATCTATCGTCAAGTAAATCGCTCCAACCAAGCCATCCAGTCTTCCCAGTCTTCTTCTAGTAATCAAGAAACACAAACAGCCCTACAAGAGTTTAATGCCCTCTACGATGCCTTTTATACGGATGCTAATAAAACAGCCTTGAAAAATAGTCAGTTTGACAAGTTGAACCAACTCAAGGCTCAACTAGATAAACTCGAAGGCAGTCGAGAGTATACCCTTGCCAAGTCTAAGTATGATAGTTTAGAAACTCAAATCAAGGCTGTGCAAGAAGTGAATAATCAGTTTGAAACTCCAGCAATTACTGATGGTGTCTTGGATACCAATGCGAAGGTCAAGGCAGATGCTAAATTTACAGAAATTAAAACAGGGAATACAGAGCTAGATAAACTGTTAGATAAGGCTATTAGCCTTGGTAAGAGCCAGCAAACAAGCGCCTCTAGTTCAAGTTCAAGTAGCAGTAGTCAGGAAAGTTCAAGTACAACGACTGATAGCAGTACGAGCAGTTCGTCTGCTTCATCAAGTTCAGCACCTGCCAGCAGACCAGAAAGTGGAGGTTTGTCTAGCGATGGTGTCAATCTTCAAAGAAGTGCTAGTCGTGTACCGTACAACCAATCAGCTGTAGAGGATAGCAGCAACCCTGCCTGGAATTTTGCGGACGGTGTCCTTGAACAAATCCTAGCAACGTCACGCGCTCGTGGCTATATCACTGGCAATCAATATATCCTAGAACGGGTCAATATCGTAAACGGAAATGGTTATTACAACCTCTACAAACCAGATGGAACCTACCTCTTTACCCTCAACTGTAAGACTGGATACTTTGTCGGTAATGGAGCTGGTCATGCAGATGACTTGGATTACTAGGAGTCCGTTACAAAATTCTTTCCTTTCATAGGTAAAAATGATAAAATAAAACATATTAAACAAGAGGAGTGTCACATGACAAAAGCTAACTTTGGTGTCGTTGGTATGGCCGTAATGGGTCGTAACCTTGCCCTAAATATCGAATCTCGTGGCTATACAGTTGCCATTTACAACCGTAGTAAAGAAAAAACAGAAGATGTAATTGCTTGTCATCCTGAAAAGAACTTTGTACCTAGTTACGATGTAGAGTCTTTCGTCCAATCTATCGAAAAACCTCGTCGTATCATGCTCATGGTTCAAGCTGGATCTGGTACAGATGCTACTATCCAAGCCCTTCTTCCACACCTTGATAAGGGTGATATCTTGATCGATGGAGGAAACACTTTCTATAAAGATACCATCCGTCGTAATGAAGAATTGGCAAACTCTGGTATCAACTTTATCGGTACAGGGGTTTCTGGTGGTGAAAAAGGTGCCCTTGAAGGTCCTTCTATCATGCCTGGTGGACAAAAAGAAGCTTACGAATTGGTTGCTGATGTTCTCGAAGAAATCTCAGCTAAAGCACCAGAAGATGGCAAACCATGTGTGACTTACATCGGTCCTGATGGAGCTGGTCACTATGTGAAAATGGTCCACAACGGTATCGAGTATGGTGACATGCAATTGATCGCAGAAAGCTATGACTTGATGCAACACTTGCTAGGCCTTTCTGCAGAAGACATGGCTGAAATCTTTACTGAGTGGAACAAGGGTGAATTGGACAGCTACTTGATCCAAATCACAGCTGATATCTTGAGCCGTAAAGACGATGAAGGTCAGGATGGACCAATCGTAGACTACATCCTCGATGCTGCAGGTAACAAGGGAACTGGTAAATGGACTAGCCAATCAGCTCTTGACCTTGGTGTGCCATTGTCACTAATTACTGAGTCAGTATTTGCCCGCTATATCTCAACTTACAAAGAAGAGCGTGTACATGCCAGCAAGGTTCTTCCAAAGCCAGCTACCTTCAAATTTGAAGGTGACAAGGCTGAGTTGATCGAAAAGATCCGTCAAGCGCTTTACTTCTCAAAAATCATTTCTTACGCACAAGGTTTTGCTCAATTGCGTGTGGCTTCTAAAGAAAACAACTGGAACTTGCCATTTGCGGACATCGCATCTATCTGGCGTGATGGTTGTATCATCCGTTCTCGTTTCTTGCAAAAGATCACAGATGCCTACAACCGTGATGCAGACCTTGCAAACCTTCTCTTGGATGAGTACTTCTTGGATGTCACTGCCAAGTACCAACAAGCAGTACGTGATATCGTAGCTCTTGCTGTTCAAGCTGGTGTACCAGTACCAACCTTCTCAGCAGCTATTACTTACTTTGATAGCTACCGTTCAGCTGACCTTCCAGCTAACTTGATCCAAGCGCAACGTGACTACTTTGGTGCCCACACTTACCAACGTAAAGACAAAGAAGGAACATTCCACTACTCTTGGTATGACGAAAAATAAGTAGGTCTGCCATGGGGAAACGGATTTTATTACTTGAGAAAGAACGCAATCTCGCTCATTTTCTCAGTCTGGAACTCCAAAAAGAGCAATACCGTGTTGATCTGGTCGAGGAGGGGCAAAAAGCCCTCTCCATGGCTCTCCAGACAGATTATGACTTGATTTTACTGAATGCTCGTCTGGGGGATATGACGGCCCAGGATTTTGCAGAGAGGCTGAGTCGGACCAAACCAGCCTCAGTGATCATGGTCTTGGACCATCGCGAAGAGTTGCAAGACCAGATTGAGACAATCCAGCGCTTCGCCGTTTCTTACATCTATAAGCCAGTGATTATTGATCAGCTGGTGGCTCGTATTTCAGCGATTTTCCGAGGTCGGGACTTTATCGACCAACACTGTAGTCAGATGAAGGTCCCAACGTCTTACCGCAATCTGCGTATGGATGTAGAACATCATACCGTTTATCGTGGCGAGGAGATGATTGCTCTGACGCGCCGTGAGTATGACCTTTTGGCCACTCTCATGGGAAGCAAGAAGGTCTTGACTCGTGAGCAGTTGTTGGAAAGTGTTTGGAAGTACGAAAGTGCGACAGAAACCAATATCGTGGATGTTTATATCCGTTATCTACGTAGCAAGCTTGATGTAAAAGGTCAAAAAAGCTACATTAAAACCGTGCGTGGTGTTGGCTACACCATGCAAGAATAGAAAAGCAGTTGCAGTTGTGTAGCTGCTTTTTTTGAGGAACTCCTATATATTGACATACAGTCGGGCCTTTGCTACAATCAGTTATGGAGGAAAGATCTAATGAAAAAATTTAAAATAATGATGCAAGTTGGACTAGCAGTCTTTTTCTTTGCTTTGCTAGCGACAAGCACCGTCTTTGCGGATACTACAGGTGGACAGTTTGTTGATAAGGACAATAGAAAATATTATATAAAAGATGACCATAAAGCAATCTATTGGCATAAAATAGACGGTAAAATGTACTATTTTGATGATGATGGAGAAATGGTAGTCGGCTGGCAATACTTAGAAATTCCTGGGACGGGTTATCGTGATGATTTATTTGATAATCGTCCAGTTTTCGAAATTGGCCTTCAATATAAATGGTACTACTTTGATCAAGATGGGGTATTACAAGAATTTGTTGGCTGGCAACAATTAGAGGTTAAAGATTCATTAACTGTTGGTAAAAAATATGGTGAAGGCTTTGAAGGCCCAGAAGTTCTTAAATTAGCAAATTATTACTTTAATGAAGATCATTCTTTAAAGACAGGTTGGCTCTACGATCAATCTAACTGGTACTATCTAGCAAAAACAGGTCATTTAGGGAAAGACTACCTTGGTGGTGAAAGACGTGCGGGTTGGATAAACGATGATTCGACTTGGTATTACCTAGATCCAACAACTGGTATTATGCAAACTGGTTGGCAATATCTAGGTAATAAGTGGTACTACCTCCGCTCATCGGGAGCTATGGCAACTAGTTGGATTAAAGATGGTTCGACTTGGTATTATCTAGATGCTAAAAATGGAGATATGAAGACAGGCTGGGCTTATGTCGGTAACAAGTGGTACTATCTCCGTTCATCAGGAGCTATGGCAACTGGTTGGATTAAGGATGGTTCGACTTGGTATTATCTAAATGCAAGTAATGGCGATATGAAGACTGGTTGGTTCCAGGTTAATGGTAAATGGTACTACGCTTATAGTTCAGGTGCTTTAGCAGTTAGTACAAGAGTGGATGGCTACTACGTCAACTATAATGGCGAATGGGTCCAATAATGAAAGAGGCGATTGTGAAGGAAACAATCGCTTTTTTTGTGAAAATATAATAAAATAGATAGGAGAAAATACTACTGTATGAAATGAGACGGTCTTTTCGTCTGGTTAAAGGAAAACATGACAAAAAAAGTGGGTGTCGGTCAGGCACATAGTAAGATTATTTTAATAGGGGAGCATGCGGTCGTATACGGCTATCCTGCTATTTCCTTGCCTCTTTTGGAGGTGGAGGTGACTTGTAAGGTAGTCCCTGCAGAGAGTCCTTGGCGTCTGTATGAAGAGGATACCTTGTCCATGGCGGTATATGCTTCGCTGGAGTATTTGGATATCAAAGAAGCCTGCATTCGCTGTGTGATTGACTCGGCTATCCCTGAAAAACGGGGAATGGGTTCGTCAGCAGCTATCAGCATAGCGGCCATTCGTGCGGTTTTTGACTACTATCAAGCCGACCTGCCTCATAATATATTAGAAATCTTGGTCAATCGGGCTGAGATGATTGCCCATATGAATCCTAGTGGTTTGGATGCTAAGACCTGTCTCAGTGACCAGCCCATTCGCTTTATCAAGAACGTTGGATTTACAGAGCTAGAGATGGAGCTATCCGCCCATTTGGTGATTGCAGATACAGGCGTGTATGGTCACACTCGTGAAGCTATCCAAGTCGTTCAAAGCAAGGGTAAGGATGCCCTACCGTTTTTGCATGCCTTGGGAGAATTGACCCAGCAAGCAGAGGATGCGATTAGACGAAAAGATGCTGAAGGACTGGGGCAAATCCTCAGTCAGGCACATTTACATCTAAAAGAAATTGGTGTCAGTAGCCCTGAGGCAGATTCCCTCGTTGAAACGGCTCTTAGCCATGGTGCTCTAGGTGCCAAGATGAGTGGTGGTGGGCTAGGAGGCTGTATCATAGCCTTGGTAGCCAATCTGGACCAAGCACAAGAACTAGCAAAACGATTAGAAGAGAAAGGAGCTGTTCAGACATGGATCGAAAGCCTGTAACAGTACGTTCCTACGCAAATATTGCCATTATCAAATACTGGGGAAAGAAAAAAGAAAAAGAGATGGTTCCTGCGACCAGCAGTATTTCTTTGACTTTGGAAAATATGTACACAGAGACGACCTTGTCGCCTCTACCAGCCCATGCGACTGCTGATGCCTTTTATATCAATGGTCAGCTACAGAGTGAGGCTGAGCATGCCAAGATGAGCAGAATCATTGACCGTTACCGTCCAGAAGGTGAGGGCTTTGTCCGTATCGATACTCAAAACAATATGCCTACAGCAGCGGGCTTGTCCTCTAGTTCTAGTGGTTTGTCCGCCTTGGTCAAGGCTTGCAATGCTTATTTCCAGCTTGGTTTGAATCGGAGTCAGTTGGCACAGGAAGCTAAGTTTGCCTCAGGTTCTTCCTCTCGCAGTTTTTATGGACCGCTAGGAGCTTGGGATAAGGATAGTGGGGAAATTTACCCTGTGAAGACAGACCTGAAACTAGCTATGATTATGTTGGTGCTGGAGGACAAGAAAAAACCAATCTCTAGCCGTGATGGGATGAAACTCTGTGTGGAAACCTCGACGACTTTTGACGACTGGGTGCGTCAGTCTGAGAAAGATTATCAGGATATGCTGGTCTATCTCAAAGAGAATGATTTTGCCAAGGTTGGGGAATTAACGGAGAAAAATGCCCTTGCTATGCACGCTACGACCAAAACAGCATCACCATCTTTTTCTTATCTAACGGATACGACTTATGAAGCCATGGACTTTGTCCGCAAACTTCGTGAGCAAGGAGAAGCCTGCTACTTTACTATGGATGCTGGTCCCAATGTCAAGGTCCTCTGTCAGGAGAAAGATTTGGAAAATCTATCTGAAATCTTTGGTCAACGTTACCGCCTGATTGTGTCAAAAACAAAGGATTTGAGTCAAGATGATTGCTGTTAAAACTTGCGGAAAACTATACTGGGCGGGTGAGTATGCTATTTTAGAGCCAGGACAGTTAGCCTTGATAAAAGCTATCCCCATTTATATGAAGGCTGAGATTACCCTTTCTGATAGCTACCGTATCTACTCAGATCTGTTTGATTTCGCAGTGGACTTGACGCCAAATCCTGACTACAGCTTGATTCAAGAAACGATTGCTTTAGTGGAAGATTTCTTGACCTATCGAGGTCAGGATTTAAGGCCTTTTTCTCTAGAAATCAGTGGAAAAATGGCACGGGAAGGCAAAAAGTTTGGTCTGGGTTCTAGTGGTAGCGTCGTTGTCTTGGTGATTAAGGCCCTACTGGCTCTATATGATATTACGGTTGATTCGGAACTCTTGTTCAAGCTGGCTAGCGCGGTCTTGCTCAAGCGAGGCGACAATGGTTCTATGGGAGACCTTGCCTGTATTGTGGCAGAGAATTTGGTTCTCTACCAGTCGTTTGATCGAAAGAAGATAGCTACGTGGTTGGAAGAAGAAAACTTGGCGCCAGTTTTGGAGCGCGATTGGGGTTTTTCTATCTCACAAGTAAAACCAGATCTAGAATGTGATTTCCTAGTGGGATGGACCAAGGAAGTGGCCGTATCGAGTCAAATGGTTCAGCAAATCAAGCAAAACATCAATCAGAATTTTTTAACTTCCTCAAAAGCGACGGTGTCTGCTTTGGTAGAAGCTTTAGAACAAGGAAAAACAGAAGAAATCATCAAGCAGATAGAAACAGCCAGTCAGCTTTTAGAAGGTTTGAGCCCAGATATTTACACGCCTTCGCTGAGACAGTTGAAAGAAGCCAGTCAAGATTTGCTGGCTGTTGCCAAGAGTAGTGGCGCTGGTGGTGGTGACTGTGGCATTGCCTTGAGTTTTGATGAGCAATCAACTGAAACCTTAAAAAATCGCTGGGCCGATCTGGGGATTGAGCTCTTATACCAAGAAAGGATAGGACATGACGACAAATCGTAAGGATGAGCACATCCGCTATGCCCTTGAGCAGAAAAGTTCCTATAATAGCTTTGATGAGGTGGAGTTGATTCATTCTTCCCTGCCTCTTTATGACCTGGATGAGATTGATTTGTCTACAGAGTTTGCAGGTCGAAAGTGGGACTTTCCTTTTTATATCAATGCCATGACGGGAGGAAGCGATAAGGGGAGAGAAATCAATCAAAAACTGGCTCAGGTGGCAGAAGCATGTGGGATTTTGTTTGTGACGGGCTCTTATAGCGCAGCCCTCAAAGATCCAACAGATGGCTCTTTTTCTGTCAAATCTAGCCATCCAAATCTCCTCCTTGGAACCAATATTGGCTTGGACAAGCCTGTTGAACTTGGTTTGCAGACTGTGACGGAGATGAATCCGCTACTTTTACAAGTGCATGTCAATGTCATGCAGGAATTACTCATGCCTGAGGGAGAAAGGAAGTTCAGAAGCTGGTATTCGCATCTGGCAGACTATAGCAAGCGTATCCCTGTTCCTATTGTCCTAAAGGAAGTCGGTTTTGGCATGGATGCCAAAACTATCGAAAGAGCCTATGAACTGGGTGTTCGAACGGTTGACCTGTCGGGTCGTGGTGGTACTAGCTTTGCCTATATCGAAAACCGTCGCAGTGGCCAGCGTGATTACCTTAATCAATGGGGCCAGTCTACTATGCAAGCCCTTCTCAATGCCCAAGACTGGAAAGACAAGGTCGAACTTTTGGTTAGCGGAGGGGTTCGGAACCCGCTGGATATGATTAAGTGCCTGGTCTTTGGTGCCAAGGCTGTGGGATTATCACGAACCGTTCTGGAATTGGTTGAGACCTATTCCGTCGAAGAGGTGATTGGCATTGTCCAAGGCTGGAAAGACGATCTGCGTTTGATCATGTGTGCCCTTAACTGTGCCACCATAGCGGATTTGCAAAACGTAGACTATATTCTTTATGGCAAATTAAAAGAAGCTAAAGATCAGATGTAGAGAGGTCGGGACAAGAATCCCGTCCTTTTTTGTAGCCTTTTGTCAACTGTGGTGGGCTGAAAGAACCTAGTTTGTACGAGCGATTTCTGTCCAATCTCCTTTTTCCATCCTCAGACCGAGGTGACTTTTTTGAATTGTGATAAAATAGAAGGGAGAGGATGCATCTATGAAAAAATTTCAAATCTTTTTATTTATTGAAGCCTGTCTATTGACGGGAGCTCTGATTTTGATGGTATCAGAGCATTTTTCGCGTTTTCTACTGATTCTATTCCTCTTTCTTCTCCTGATACGCTATTATGCAGGCAAAGAGGGCAACAACTCTCTCCTCCTTGTGGCTACCATTCTTTTCTTTTTCATCGTCATGCTCAATCCCTTTGTGATTTTAGCTATCTTTGTAGCAGTCATATACAGTCTCTTTCTTCTCTATCCAATGATGAATCAAGAAAGAGAGGAGACCGATTTGGTCTTTGAAGAGGTGGTGACGGTTAAAAATGAAAAGAATCGCTGGTTTGGCAATCTCCATCATTTCTCTAGTCACCAGACCTGCCAGTTTGATGATATCAATCTCTTTCGCCTCATGGGCAAGGACACCATTCATCTAGAAAGAGTCATCCTAACCAATCATGACAATGTCATTATCCTCAGAAAGATGGTGGGAACGACTAGAATTATCGTGCCCGTAGATGTGGAAATCAGCCTCAGTGTCAACTGCCTCTATGGAGATCTTACCTTCCTTCATCAGCCGAAGAGATCCCTTCGAAATGAACACTATCATCAGGAAACCAGAGACTACCTCAAGAGTAACAAGAGCGTCAAGATTTTCCTAACTACTATGGTTGGCGATGTGGAGGTGGTCAGAGGATGAAAAAGCAATCGTATCTGTTAATCGGTCTGACTTCTTTCCTCTTTATCCTCTTTTTGGCTAATAGTTTACTTGATATTTTAAATCTGGATTGGTCCTATTTGCTACAAGATATTGAGAAAACAGAAAAGTTAATCTTCTTGATCTTGGTCTTTAGCCTTTCCATGACCTTCTTTTTTGTCCTCTTTTGGCGTGTGATAGAAGAAGTCTCTCGCAGGAAAATACAGGTCAATCTCAAGCGCTTGTTAGCAGGGAAAGAGGTAATTTCCTTTGCAGATCCAGACTTGGACGCCAGTTTTAAGTCCTTGTCTGGCAAGCTCAACCTCTTGACAGAGGCTGTTCAAAAGGCTGAAAATCAAAGTCTGGTCAAGGAAGAAGCAATCATCGAGAAAGAACGGAAGCGGATAGCACGTGATTTACATGATACGGTTAGTCAGGAGTTGTTTGCGGCCCATATGATTTTATCAGGTGTCAGCCAGCAGGCTTTGAAGCTTGATAGAGAAAAGATGCAGACCCAGTTGCAAAGTGTTGCAGCCATCCTAGAGACAGCCCAGAAAGATCTGCGGGTCTTGCTCCTACATTTGCGACCTGTAGAGTTGGAAGAGAAGAGTTTGGTTGAAGGAATTCAAATCCTTTTAAAGGAGCTTGAGGACAAGAGCGTTCTCAAGGTTAGTCTCAAGCAAAACGTGTCTAAATTGCCTAAGAAGATTGAAGAACATATCTTCCGTATTTTGCAGGAGTTGATCAGCAATACCCTACGCCATGCCCAGGCCTCATGCCTAGATGTCTACCTCTATCAGACAGATGTTGAATTGCAGCTGAAGGTGGTGGACAATGGGATTGGTTTCCAGTTGGGGAGTTTAGATGACTTGAGTTATGGAATGCGAAATATCAAGGAGCGGGTTGAAGATATGGCAGGAACGGTTCAACTCTTGACAGCTCCCAAGCAAGGACTGGCGGTTGATATCCGTATTCCCCTGCTAGACAAGGAATCATAAAGGAGTAGAGATGAAAATTTTACTGGTAGATGACCATGAAATGGTTCGATTGGGCTTGAAAAGCTATTTTGATCTCCAAGACGATGTGGAAGTTGTGGGCGAGGCTGCCAATGGGGCTCAAGGTATTGAGTTGGCCTTGGAACTGCGCCCAGATGTCATTGTCATGGATATTGTCATGCCTGAGATGAATGGGATTGATGCAACCTTGGCCATCCTCAAAGAATGGTCTGAAGCCAAGATTTTGATTGTGACTTCTTACTTGGACAATGAAAAAATCATGCCAGTCTTGAATGCTGGTGCTAAAGGTTATATGCTCAAGACTTCTAGCGCAGACGAATTGCTCCATGCTGTCCGTAAGGTGGCTGCTGGCGAGCTGGCCATTGAGCAAGAGGTCAGCAAGAAGGTCGAATACCACCGCAATCATATCGAGCTTCATGAGGAATTGACTGCTCGTGAACGAGACGTGCTTCAACTGATCGCCAAGGGATACGAAAATCAGCGCATCGCAGATGAACTCTTCATCTCTCTCAAGACGGTCAAGACCCATGTGTCTAATATCTTAGCCAAACTTGAGGTCAGTGATCGCACCCAAGCTGCAGTCTATGCCTTTCAGCACCACTTGGTCGGGCAGGAGGACTTTTAGATGAGTCTTGCAGATTTACTTGAGGAGCTAGAAGCAGCAAAAGATCCGAAAAAGGCAGGCCTCATGGAAGTCTATATGCGTCATCAATTTCCCTTTCTAGGCATTGCAGGTCCTGAAAGAAATGCACTCTATAAAAAGTATTTTCCAAGCGCGAAAAAAACAAGAATTATCGATTGGGATTTTGTAGACACTTGCTGGGAAAAGGAACCTAGAGAATACCAATATGTGGCTGCCAACTATTTGAAAGCCATGCAGTCTTATCTAACGAAGGACGATTTGCCTAAGCTTGAGCGCCTGGTCGTGACCAAGTCTTGGTGGGACACGGTAGATATCCTAGATCGAGTAATAGGAAGTTTGGTAGCCGACCATCCGGAACTTGAAGATGTGCTTTTAAAATGGAGCCTATCAGACAATATCTGGCTGAGACGAGTCGCTATTGACCACCAGTTGTTAAGAAAAGAGAAAACAAATGTCCAACTGATGGAAAAGATCCTGCTCAACAATCTGGACCAGACAGAATTTTTTATCAACAAAGCCATCGGCTGGGCTCTAAGAGACTACTCTAAAACCAATCCCGAATGGGTAGCACGTTTTATTGAAAAAAATAGGAAAAGAATGGCTGAACTTAGTATCAAGGAAGCCAGCAAGTACCTTTAGCATCGTTGAAAAGCGCATTCATTACTTGAAAAAAGTCACCCGTTTATGTTATAATAGACTGTATTTAAAAAATTTTAAGGAGAAATGACAGAATGTCTGTATCATTTGAAAACAAAGAAACAAACCGTGGTGTCTTGACTTTCACAATCTCTCAAGACCAAATCAAACCAGAAGTGGACCGTGTATTTAACTCAGTAAAGAAAACTCTTAACGTTCCTGGTTTCCGTAAAGGTCACCTTCCACGTCCTATCTTTGATAAAAAATTTGGTGAAGAAACACTTTACCAAGATGTGTTGAACGCTCTTTTGCCAAACGCTTATGAAGCAGCTGTAAAAGAAGCTGGTCTTGAAGTCGTTGCACAACCAAAAATCGATGTGACTTCAATGGAAAAAGGTCAAGACTGGGTTATCACTGCTGAAGTCGTGACAAAACCTGAAGTAAAATTGGGCGACTACAAAAACCTTGAAGTATCAGTAGATGTAGAAAAAGAAGTGACAGATGCTGACGTTGAAGAACGTATCGAACGTGAACGCAACAACTTGGCTGAATTGGTTATCAAGGAAGCTGCTGCTGAAAATGGCGATACTGTTGTTATCGACTTCGTTGGTTCTATCGACGGTGTTGAATTTGACGGTGGAAAAGGTGAAAACTTCTCACTTGGACTTGGTTCAGGACAATTCATCCCTGGTTTTGAAGACCAATTGGTTGGTCACTCAGCTGGCGAAACTGTTGATGTAGTTGTAACATTCCCAGAAGACTACCAAGCAGAAGACCTTGCAGGTAAAGAAGCTAAATTCGTGACAACTATCCACGAAGTAAAAGCCAAAGAAGTTCCAGCTCTTGACGATGAACTTGCAAAAGACATCGACGAAGAAGTGGAAACACTTGACGAATTGAAAGAAAAATACCGCAAAGAATTGACTGCTGCGAAAGAAGAAGCATACAAAGATGCTCTTGAAGGTGCAGCAATTGATAAAGCTGTAGAAAACGCTGAAATCGTAGAACTTCCAGAAGAAATGATCCACGAGGAAGTTCACCGCTCAGTAAATGAATTCCTTGGAAACTTGCAACGTCAAGGTATCAACCCTGATATGTACTTCCAAATCACTGGAACTACTCAAGAAGACCTTCACAAACAATACGAAGCAGAAGCTGAGTCACGCACGAAGACTAACCTTGTAATCGAAGCAGTTTCCAAAGCTGAAGGATTTGACGCTACTGAAGAAGAAATCCAAAAAGAAATCGAACAATTGGCTGCAACTTACAACATGGAAGTTGCGCAAGTTCAAAACTTGCTTTCAGCTGATATGTTAAAACACGATATCGCAATCAAAAAAGCTGTTGAATTGATCACAAGCACTGCAACAGTAAAATAATCCTAAAAGATAAAAAGCCCACCTGACTAGGTGGGTTTTCTGATACTCTATTTTCCAAAAATCTCTTTAAGGTCTGCGTCTGTAATCCCAATCATGGCTGGAATACTAGACCAGTTTTCCTCAGTGAGGATATAGGATAGAGGAGAATCCTCTTGATTTGTCGTTTCGGTAGGGACTGGGCTGGTTTGGTCAGCTGAATCGACCAGATCCTGAAAGCGTTCAATCAGATAGGTCTTGCGAGCAGTCCCGATATGCTTGACTGCATAGTCAAAGGCCTGTAATTCACCAAGAAGGATAAGCTTGCTCTTGGCCCGTGTGATAGCTGTATAGATGAGATTGCGTTCCAGCATGCGCTTGCTAGCACTGGTAATGGGCAGGATGACAACAGGAAACTCACTTCCCTGAGACTTATGGATACTCATGGCATAGGCTAGTTGAATCTTGTACCATTCGTTTCGTGGGTAGACGACCTCATTGCCATCAAAATCAATGACAATCTCGTCTTGTTTGGACTCGGTGTATTTTCCAGGAATCAGGTCTGTGATGTAGCCTAGGTCTCCATTAAAGACATTGACTTCGGCATCGTTGACTAGGTGAATAACCTTGTCCCCTGTTCGATAGTGGCACTGGGGAGCTTCAAAACTGAGTTGATCTTTTTGTGGTGGATTGAGCAGATCTTGCATGAGTTGGTTGATAGCGTCAATGCCAGCAGTTCCTCGATACATAGGCGCTAGCACCTGAATATCACGAGCTGGAATGCCACTTCTGAGGGCGGCACCGAGGATCTTCTCAATGGTAGCTGGGATATAGCCACTAGCGATTTCAAAGTAGGAGCGGTCAGCTTTTTTCTGGGTAAAGTCGGCTGGCAAGATGCCTTGTCGAATCTGACTAGCCAAGGTGACGATAGTTGATTCTTCACTCTGACGGTAAATCCGTTCCAAGCGAGTCTGCGGAATCAGAGGTATCTGGAGCAGGTCAGCTAGGACTTGCCCAGGACTAACAGAAGGTAGCTGATCGCTATCCCCCACGATGAGAATTTTACTGTTAGAAGAGATGTTGGAGAAAAGTTGGTTGGCTAGCCAAGTATCCACCATGGAAAACTCATCTACAATGATAAAGTCGGCATCCAGATAATCTTCCAGATGGCTGGTATCATCGTCACCCGTCATTCCCAAATGGCGGTGTATAGTAGCGCTAGGCAAACCTGTCAATTCATTCATGCGCCGAGCTGCTCGACCAGTTGGAGCTGCTAGAAGGATAGGTAGGTTGCTTTTTTTCCTGAGGTCAAGTCCTTCTAAGAGGGCATAAACAGCGATAATCCCATTGATAACAGTCGTCTTACCTGTACCAGGTCCACCTGTTAGGATAAAGACCTTGTTCTGGATAGCGTCACAGATAGCCTGCTTTTGAATGTCATCGTACTGGATACCCAGCTCTTCCTCAACACTAGCGATATGCTTGTGAATAGTTTCTAGATCCTGACTTTTCTGCTTTCCTTTTTCAAGGATACGAACCAAGTGACTGCGAATACCTTCCTCGGCGAAAAAGAGGCTATTGTCAAAGATTTTGGTATCGATCTGCTGAACCTTGTCTTCTTCGATCAGATGAGATAATTCCTGAGCGACTTGGCTAGGATCGAGTTCCACGGGACGAGAAGACTCGAGGAGAGTCAGGGTCTGTTCCAGCAAATCTCGGGCTTCCATGTAGGTATCGCCCGTATCCATACAGCCTTGAAAGAGACTGTGGACAAGGCCAGCACGGAAGCGTTCAGGAGCCTGACTTTCGATACCTAGTTCGGCAGCCAATTGGTCAGCAATGGTAAAGCCCAATCCCTTGATATCCTCGACCAGCTGGTAGGGATAATTTTCGACAATATCGAGAGTTTCTTCCTTGTAAAAGTCTTGAATCTGAAAGGCTAGTTTATTGGGAATGCCGTAGTTGGCCAGTTTTGCCAAGACCATCTCTGTCCCATAGTTGAGACGGAGGGTAGAGAGGAAAGCCTCACGATTTTTGGCAGAGAGTCCTACAATGCTTTCCAGCTTTTCAGGATGCTCCAGAATTTCGTCTATGGTATTTTCACCATAGCAATCAACAATTTTTTGAGCAGTTTTGAGACCAATTCCCTTGAAATGGCTACTAGAAAAGTACTTAACTAGCCCCTTTCTAGTTGGTTTTGCTCGCTCATAACGGCTGATCTGAAGCTGTTCCCCATACTTGGAGTGCTGAACGATTTGTCCCCAAAAAGTGTAGTCTTCACCCTCAATCACGTCAGCCATAGTTCCTGTAACGATGATTTCAAAATCGTCAAAGTCCTCCGCATTGGTATCTTCGATATCTAGGAGGAGAATGCGATAAAAATTACTGGGATTTTCAAAAATAATGCGTTCAATAGTGCCTGAAAAATAAACTTCCATAGGTTTCCTTTACATGAGTTCGAGAGAATTGGTCTCTTAGCAACTTTGAAAAAACTAGATAACTAAAAGGTTTATTCTCGCAATAGAAAAAGAGACTGAGATTTAGCATTCTCGGCCTCTTCCTTATCTTAAAAAGTTCCGATACGGTTAAGTGGCCAGAAACGGAATTTGGCTTCTCCTTTGATTTGACTGGCTTTAAAGGTTCCAACATGGCGACTGTCGCTAGAAACCAAACGGTCATCTCCAAGGAGGAGGTACTCACCCTCGGGTACGGTAAAGCTGAAGCTAGTGTTGAAATTTACATCGACAGTAAAGGCCTGAGCTTTCTGAGCAAGGCTTCTAAAATAGACACCCTTATCCCCTTCAAAGCCTTTCCCCGAATAGGCGCTTTGTAGTTTATCATTTTTAAACTGTTGTAGGTAGTCAGCTAGGTAAGGTTCGTCGGTTTCTTGATTGTTGATAAAGAGCTTGTCGTTTTCGTAGCGAATGGTATCACCAGGCATGCCGATGACGCGTTTAACGATGTCTTTATTTCCATCATCTTCATGGGCAACTACAATATCAAAGCGGTTAATAGGGAGGTGTTTGACGACAAAGAGAATCTCTCCATCAGCTAGGGTCGGATCCATAGAGTGCCCTTCCACACGGACATTGGTCCAGAGAAAGAGACGACTGAGACCAACGAGTATAATGATAAGGAACGTAAGTCCCCACTCTTTTAGAAATGTTTTAAAATAATTCATAACTTACCTTTCTAGCAGTGCTTTGGCTTTTTCAGTATTTTTAAAATGAAGTTTGGCGCAGAAATGAAGTCCCTTCATACCATAGGCTTGAAGGATTTTGCTGGCAACCTTATCAGATGCAGTTCCAGCGCCACTTGGCAGTTGATAGCCTAGTTCTCGTCCAAGATTTTCCAAGCTTTCGAGGAAGAGATCCCGCGCGATGATGGAACTAACAGCAACAGCCAGGTATTTTCCCTCGGCTTTTTCTTCCAAACTAATCTTGTTTGGAAAACGGTTGGCTTCTTGCGCCAAGTATTTGTCATAGTTTTTAGGATTTGTAAAAGCATCAATCACGATTTTTTCTGGCTGGACTCCTTTTTGGAGAAGGAGAAAGATAGCCTGATTATGAAGGGCAACCTTTACAGAAACAGCATTGTAACGCTCTCCGATAACTTCGTTGTACTTGCTCGGTGAGAGAAGGAGCGCTTGATGCTGGATCTTTTCCTTGAGGATAGGGGCAATCTGACGAATCTTTTGGTCTGTCAGGGTCTTTGAATCCCCCACACCCAGTTTTCGTAAGAAGTCATGCTGGTCAGGTGTTACAAAGGAGGCCACGACAGCAAGCCCACCAAAGTAGGAACCATTTCCCACTTCATCAGTCCCAATCATAGGAAAATCTTGTCCACTGTTTTCTTGTTGAACTTGGTAACCAAAGAAACTGGCGTACTGCTCAGCAGCTTCGCCCTGCAGGAGGACTTTTCCAGAAGTATAGATGGAAACCGTTGCCTGAGGCAGTCGCAAAAAATAGCGAATATAAGGATTTTTACTAGGACTGAGAGCCTTCTGATACTGACTTAAAAAGCTCTGAATTTCCTGTTCACTTGGTGTGAGTGTGATACTTGCCATAGTCTCTATTGTACCATAAAAGCAGGAGAATTGGTAAAAACTGACAAAGTTAGCGAAATTTGGTATAATATCGTGAGGTGAATTTTTATGGCAAATCTAAATCGATATAAGTTTACATTCGGGAAAAAAACATTAACCTTGACAACCGAGCATGACAACCTCTTTATGGAGGAAATCGCTAAGGTTGCGACTGAAAAATACCAAGCAATTAAGGAACAAATGCCTGGAGCGGATGATGAAACCATTGCCCTCCTTTTAGCGATTAACAGCCTATCGACGCAGCTTAGTCGTGAGATTGAGTTTGACGATAAGGAGCAGGAGCTTAAAGACCTTCGAAATAAGCTAGTGGCAGTCAAGCAAGAGCAGAGCAAGATTGAGGATTCCCTATGATTTCGATCCTTCTCTTACTGGTTCTAGCTTGGGGTTTTTACATCGGCTACCGTAGAGGTTTGGTGTTACAAGTTTATTATTTCCTCGTGGCAGTGATTTCAGCCTTTGTTGCTGGGCAGTTTTATAAATCGCTGGGAGATCAATTTCACTTGCTTGTCCCTTATGCTAATCCTCAGGAAGGGCAGGGTACCTTTTTCTTTCCTTCAGACCAGCTTTTTCAACTAGATAAAGTCTTTTATGCGGGTCTGGCCTACCTCCTAGTTTTCGGAATTTGTTACAGTATCGGACGTTTTATCGGTTTGTTTCTTCATTTGATTCCAGTTAAAACACTAGGTGGCAAGTGGTTCCGGGTTAGTGCGGGGGCTTTGTCGCTATTGGTAACCTTATTTGTCTTGCAAATGGCTTTGACCATTCTTGCAACTGTGCCTATGGCAGCCGTTCAAAATTCACTTGAAAAAAGTATCGTAGCTAAACACATCATCCAAAGTATCCCCTTTACGACAAACTTTATCAAACAACTCTGGGTGACAAATTTAATCGGATAAAAAGGGCAGGATTTTTCCTAGCCCTTTGTTTACAGATTGGAGGACTAGGTCAAAAACCTCCAATTACTATAATCTTGTAAACAAATATACAAGGAAAGAATATGAATACAAAAATACTAGAAACCTTAGAATTTAATAAAATCAAGGCCTTGTTTGAACCTCATCTCCTGACAGAACAAGGACTAGAGGAGCTAAAAGGCTTGGCTCCAACTGCAAAGGTGGAAAAGATCAAACAAGCCTTTATAGAGATGGAGGAGATGCAGGCGCTTTTTGTGGAGCAACCTCACTTTACCATCCTAGCGACACGTGAGATTTCAGCTGTCTGCAAGAGGCTGGAGATGGGGGCGGACCTCAGTATTGAGGAGTTCCTACTCCTTAAACGGGTTTTACTTGCTAGCAGAGAGTTGCAAAGTTTTTATGCCAATCTTGAAAATGTACGCTTGGGGCAGCTGGCGAGATGGTTTGAAAGACTGCATGATTTCCCACACTTGCAAGGGAGTCTTCAATCCCTAAATGATGCAGGATTTATCGAAAATTTTGCCAGCGAAGAGCTAGCACGCATCCGTCGGAAAATCCATGATAGTGAGAGTCAAGTTCGAGATGTCTTGCAAGACTTGCTCAAGCAAAAAGCTCAGATGTTGACCGAAGGAATCATTGCTAGCAGAAATGGCCGTCAGGTTTTACCTGTCAAGAACACCTATCGTAACAAGATTGCAGGTGTTGTCCATGACATCTCTGCTAGTGGGAACACGGTCTATATCGAGCCACGTGAGGTGGTCAAGCTGAGCGAAGAAATCGCTAGTCTACGAGCTGACGAACGCTACGAGATGATTCGTATCCTACAGGAGCTCTCAGAACGCGTCCGCCCTCATGCTGCAGAGATTGCTAATGACGCTTGGATTATCGGCCATTTAGACTTGATTCGTGCCAAGGTGCGTTTCATCCAAGAAAGACAAGCAGTCGTTCCTCAACTTTCAGAGAACCAAGAGATTCAACTCCTTCATGTTCGCCATCCTTTGGTCAAAAATGCAGTGGCAAACGATGTACACTTTGGTAAGGAATTAACGGCTATTGTCATTACAGGTCCCAATACAGGTGGGAAGACCATCATGCTCAAAACCCTTGGCTTGACTCAACTCATGGCCCAGTCAGGCTTGCCCATTTTAGCTGATAAAGGAAGCCGTGTCGGTATTTTCGAAGAGATTTTCGCAGATATCGGGGATGAGCAGTCTATAGAGCAAAGCTTGTCTACCTTCTCCAGCCACATGACCAATATCGTAGATATTCTTGGCAAGGTCAACCAACATTCGCTCTTATTGCTAGATGAGCTTGGGGCAGGTACCGATCCGCAGGAAGGAGCAGCGCTTGCTATGGCTATTCTGGAGGATCTTCGTCTCCGTCAGGTCAAGACCATGGCGACGACCCACTATCCAGAGCTCAAGGCCTACGGTATCGAGACAGCCTTTGTGCAAAATGCCAGCATGGAGTTTGACACAGCCAGCCTGCGTCCGACCTATCGCTTTATGCAGGGAGTTCCTGGACGAAGCAATGCTTTTGAAATTGCCAAACGTCTAGGACTGTCAGATGTCATCGTCGGGGATGCCAGCCAGCAGGTCAACCAAGATAATGATGTCAATCGCATCATTGAACAATTGGAAGAGCAAACGCTTGAAAGCCGTAAACGCTTGGACAATATTCGTGAGGTCGAGCAAGAAAACCTCAAGATGAACCGTGCTCTCAAAAAACTCTACAACGAACTCAATCGTGAAAAAGAAACCGAGCTTAACAAGGCGCGTGAACAGGCTGCCGAGATTGTGGAACTTGCTCTAAATGAGAGTGACCAGATTCTCAAGAACCTTCATAGCAAGTCTCAACTTAAACCCCATGAAATCATTGAAGCCAAGGCTGAACTGAAAAAACTGGCCCCTGAAAAAGTCGACTTGTCTAAAAACAAGGTCCTTCGAAAAGCCAAGAAAAAACGAGCTCCAAAGGTGGGGGATGATATTGTGGTCCTCAGTTATGGACAACGTGGAACCTTGACCAATCAGCTTAAGGACGGTCGCTGGGAAGCCCAAGTTGGTTTGATCAAGATGACCTTGGAAGAGAAAGAATTTGACCTTGTTCAGAACCAACAAGAAGCCCCAGTCAAGAAAAAACAAGTCAATGTTGTCAAACGAGCTTCTGGTCGTGGTCCGCAAGCCAGACTGGATCTTCGTGGCAAACGGTACGAAGAGGCCATGAATGAGCTGGACGCTTTTATCGACCAAGCCCTGCTCAATAACATGGCGCAAGTCGACATCATCCATGGTATCGGAACAGGCGTCATCCGTGAGGGCGTCACCAAATACCTGCAAAGAAACAAGCATGTCAAGAGTTTTGGCTATGCTCCACAAAATGCTGGAGGCAGTGGTGCCACCATTGTAACCTTTAAAGGATAGAGAGAAGAAGGAGTCAACCTTTCTGAAAAAAGGAGAAATGAAAAATCAAAAATTTTCATAGAAAATATTGACAAAGGCTAACTTTTCTTGTAGAATAATAAAAAATAAAATACCAACACCGAATGAAGTTTAATAGAAATGGAGAAAGGTTTGTTTTCCATGACTGTAAATGGACGGAACTCTGGAGAGACCGTAAAGGCACCGAAGGGGCAAGGCAGGCAACTGCTCAAACTCTCAGGTAAAAGGACAGAGCTAAGATAGACCGCTTTTTGGCATTTATCTAAGCATTCCAGAGTACATGTATCTTGCGTGTGCTCTTTCTTTTGGGGTTGAAAGATAGGAGAAGGAAATGTTAGAATTGCTAAAAGCGCTTGATGCTTTCGTTTGGGGGCCTCCCCTTTTAATCTTATTGGTTGGAACGGGTATCTATTTGACCATCCGACTAGGTCTTTTGCAGGTAGCTCGTCTCCCCAAGGCCTTTCAGTTGATCTTTACCAAGGACAAGGGGCACGGCGATGTGTCGAGCTTTGCTGCCTTATGTACAGCCCTTGCAGCTACTGTTGGAACGGGAAATATCATCGGGGTCGCGACAGCCATTAAGGTTGGGGGACCAGGGGCCCTCTTTTGGATGTGGATGGCGGCTTTCTTTGGGATGGCAACCAAGTACGCTGAAGGCTTGCTGGCAATCAAATACCGTAGCAAGGATGCAAATGGAGCTGTAGCTGGAGGCCCCATGCACTACATCCTTTTGGGGATGGGAGAAAAGTGGCGTCCACTTGCTATCTTCTTTGCCCTAGCTGGTGTATTGGTGGCGCTTCTAGGGATTGGTACCTTTACCCAAGTCAATTCGATTACAGAATCCATTCAAAATACAGCCCAAGTTGATCCAGCTATCACGGCTCTGATTTTATCCATTTTTGTAGGGATTGCTGTCTTTGGTGGCCTCAAATCCATATCAAAGGTTTCGACAGCAGTGGTTCCTTTTATGGCTATTGTCTATATTTTAGGAACTCTTACAGTTATTCTCTTTAATATCGAGAAAATCCCTGCTACACTTGCCCTCGTCTTCACTTCAGCCTTTAGTCCAGCTGCTGCGGTAGGTGGTTTTGCAGGTGCCAGCATTCGGATGGCTATCCAGAATGGTGTGGCGAGAGGAGTCTTTTCTAACGAATCTGGTCTTGGTTCAGCTCCCATTGCAGCGGCTGCGGCTAAGACAAATGAGCCTGTCGAGCAAGGTTTGATTTCCATGACAGGAACCTTTATTGATACTCTGATTATCTGTACTCTGACAGGTCTAACAATCTTGGTAACTGGTGTTTGGAGTGGTGATTTAAATGGAGTTGCCTTGACTCAGTCAGCCTTTTCAACAGTTTTTTCACACTTTGGACCTGCTCTTTTGACTATCTTCCTTGTGCTCTTTGCCTTTACGACGATCCTCGGATGGAACTACTACGGAGAACGCTGTTTTGAGTTTCTCTTTGGTGTTCGTTTTATCTGGCTTTACCGTGTAGTCTTTGTAGTCATGGTTTTGTTGGGAGGATTTATCGAGCTGGATATGGTCTGGATTATCGCAGATATCGTCAATGCCTTAATGGCTTTGCCAAACTTGATTGCCCTTTTGGTCTTGTCACCAGTCGTTATTGCCGAAACCAAAAAATATTTTAAAAACTAACCCAATCACACTTTTCGTGTGATTTTTTGTTTTCATAAACATTTTCTATCAAGGCAATTGAAAATATATATTATCCAAGGGGGAAATTCTATGATAGACTAAATGACAATAAAATGAAAAGAGGTTTCTTATGACAACATTTACCATCCACACAGTAGAATCAGCACCAGCAGAAGTAAAAGAAATTCTTGAAGCGGTACAAAAAGACAACAATGGCTATATTCCCAATCTAATCGGCCTTTTGGCCAATGCCCCTACCGCCCTTGAAGCCTACCGAACTGTCGGAGCTATCAATCGCCGCAATAGCTTGACACCAGTGGAACGCGAAGTAGTGCAAATCACAGCTGCTGTAACCAATGGTTGTGCTTTCTGCGTGGCAGGTCACACAGCCTTTTCAATCAAACAAATCCAGATGAATGATGATCTTCTCCAAGCTCTCCGCAACCGCACTCCGATTGAAACAGATCCTAAATTGGACACCCTAGCTAAGTTTACCTTGGCGGTCATCAATACCAAAGGGCGTGTAGGAGATGAAGCCCTTAGTGAATTTTTGGAAGCTGGCTACACGCAACAAAATGCCTTGGATGTGGTTCTCGGTGTTAGTCTGGCCAGTCTTTGTAACTATGCCAACAACCTAGCTAACACACCAATCAACCCAGAATTGCAACCCTATGCTTAGTTCGAATCATAGAGAAAAAATGAAGGCTGATCTACCTAGTCTTCATTTTTCTGTGCTATTCTAAGGATTTTTGTGCTATACTAATAATAACATGATTATTGGAGGCTCGGATGAAAAAGCTCCCCTTAGTATTCTCTGGCTGTTTATTAGGCTTAGCAGGTGCAGGAAATCTGATTGCAGATACTTTGCCTGTTCTGTCGCATTTATTGAGTCTGACTGGTTTAGTTTTGTGGATTTTCTTTCTGATTCTTCATCTTTTTAATTGGGAAGAAATCAAGCAAGAATTGACCAAGCCCCCTCTTTTATCTGGAATGGCTACCTTTCCCATGGCTGGGATGATTTTATCGACTTATGTCTTGCGACTAGTTCCGTCTATGCCTATCCTAGCCCAGCCTTTGTGGTGGTTTTCTTTTATTTTGGATTTTGCTTTGATCGCTTATTTTTCTCGTCGCTTTCTTGGAGTGGAGGAAAGAGCTGCTGCAACACCAAGCTGGACAGTACTTTATGTGGGCATAGCAGTAGCTGCCTTGACCTATCCAGTCGTTGGCCTGATTCAGATTGCTTACCTAACGGTGACTTTCGGCTTTCTCGCTACTTTTTTTCTCTATCCGTTGATTTACAGTGATCTAAAGAAACAGCCATTGACTCCAGCCCTACTAGGGCAAGAAGGAATCTACTGCGCTCCTTTTTCTTTGCTCTTAGCAGCTCTGGTGCGTATAGGTGGAGTTACTCTTCCGACCTGGGCCTTGTTACTGCTGATGCTTGTCTCTCAGTCTTTTTTCATCTTCGTTTTGACTCGCTTGCCTAATATTTTAAAACAAGGCTTTCAACCAGCCTTCTCAGCTTTAACCTTCCCAACCATTATCACAGCTACATCGCTTAAAATGGCTCAGGGAATTTTGAAACTTCCATTTCTGGATTATCTGGTGTTTGCTGAAACGGTTATATGCCTCACTATTTTACTCTTTGTCTTGAGTGGTTATCTGATTTGGTTACGAAAAAAGGTCTAGCTATTATCTAGCTAGGCCTTATTTTTTATGGTTTGATAACTTCAGCTCCACCCATATATGGACGAAGTGCTTCTGGAATAGTCACAGAACCATCTGCATTTTGGTAGTTTTCAAGAATAGCAGCTACTGTACGTCCAACTGCAAGTCCAGAACCATTCAAGGTATGAAGGAGTTTAACCTTGCCATCGGCTTCGTCACGGTAACGGATTTGAGCACGACGAGCTTGGAAATCTTCTGTATTTGAACAGCTTGAGATTTCACGATAGGTATTTTGGGCTGGAATCCAAACTTCTAAATCATAAGTCTTAGCAGCTGAGAAGCCCATATCTCCAGTAGAGAGCGCGACCACACGGTATGGAAGGTTAAGTTTTTGAAGGATGTTTTCAGCGTTGGCTGTCATCTTTTCCAATTCTTCGTAAGATTCCTCTGGCTTGGCAAATTTAACCATTTCAACCTTGTGGAATTGGTGTAAACGAATCAAGCCACGTGTATCACGACCGGCAGAACCAGCCTCAGAACGGAATGACGGGCTCATAGCGGTAAAGTAGATTGGTAGGTCTTTACCGTCAAGGATTTCATCACGGTAGTAGTTGGTCAGAGGAACTTCAGCTGTAGGAATGAGGACATAATTAGTGTCTTTCAATTCAAAAGTATCTTCCTTGAATTTTGGATATTGACCAGTACCAAACATAGAATCATGGTTAACCATGTAAGGCGTGATGACTTCTGTGTAGCCTTCCTTGCCATGCTCATCCAACATAAAGTTGTAGATGGCACGTTCCAAACGAGCTCCAAGTCCTTTATAGAAGAGGAAACGAGCGCCCGTCACTTTACCACCGCGTTCCCAGTCAAGGATATCAAGGTCTTCCCCAAGGTCCCAGTGAGCTTTTGGCTCGAAGTCAAACTCGCGTGGAGTTCCCCAACGACGGACTTCCACATTGTCATCTTCATCAGCCCCAACAGGAACGCTGTCAGCAGGAATGTTTGGAAGGGTAGTCGTAAATTCTGTCAATTTAGCATCGATTTCTGCCAATTCCGCATCCAAGGCTTTTACTTCAGCGGAGAGAGCTTGCATCGCAGCAATCTTGTCATCGGCATTTTCCTTGTTGCGCTTAGCTTGGGCAATCTCTGCAGAAACTGTGTTGCGTTCTGCCTTGAGGTTTTCGACCTTGACCAAGATGTCACGACGTTTAGCGTCGATTTCTTTCATTTCGTTAAGGATAGCAGCATCTACACCACGTGTAGCTAGTTTTTCAGCGACAGCATCAAAGTCTGTACGAATACGTTTGATATCTAACATAAGAACTCCTTTATGAAAAAAGCACACCTAACAAAGCGTTGGAGTGGCAGGGCCACGGTTCCATCCAACTTCACAGGTGTGCACTTGATTCTGTATTTAATTGTTGATAACGGTAGAATTTCACTTATCTCCTCTATCTGCTCGCAGCACCCGCAGACTTTCTGAAAGAAGAGGATAACTTACTTATCCGTTGCTATGATTATACTAAAGTTTCTACTTTTTTGCAAATAGATTTTTAAATTTTTGTCCAATGGTCTGGAGCAGAGTCGGAAGTTTCACGACCTTGTCGTTTCCTAATTTTTCCCGAGCGATTTTGAGGATAGCTCCAGAGTCTTTTGAGGCAAAGAGGAATTTACCTTGATCGGTGAAGACTTCAAAGTGACGGCTGATTTTGCGGCCACTTACGTTGGCTCCGATTTGCTGAATGCTGGACCAGGGGATCTGGATATATTGTTCGACATTGACATCGGGATAAAACTCCAAGGCTTGGTCCCCGACTAGAAATTTTCCAACTTTTCCAGAGATGGAGAGGTAGGATGTTCCAGTGGTTTGTAGGTCAATGACTTGATTGAGTGATTGGGCCATGATTAGTCTTCCTTACTTTCACCGAAAAAGGCATGATAGAGAGCCTTGATAGCTGCTTTTTCTTGCTCTTTATTGACAACAAACATGATGGAAACTTCACTTGAACCTTGGGACATCATCTGGATGTTGATTTTATTCTCAGACAAAGCACGTGTTGCAGTAGCAGTTACCCCGATATGGCTCTTCATCTTTTCTCCGACAATCATAATGATGGAAAGGTCATGTTCGATTTCAGCATGGTCCACTTCAGCCTTTTGAACGAGTTGACGTAGAATTTCTTCTTCTTTGATAGGAGTCAATTCACGGGAGCGGAGGATGATTGAAAGATCGTCGATACCTGTAGGCATGTGTTCCCAACCGATATTGAGGTCCTCAAGGATTTGAAGAACCTTGCGACCAAACCCAACTTCGCGGTTCATGAGGTATTTAGACATATTGATGCTGACGAAACCAGAATCACCAGCGATTCCAACGACGGGGAATTTATCATTGCTATGCTTTAGAACGATACGAGTTCCTGGGTGGTCAGGATTGTTGGTATTCTTGATAACGAGAGGGATTTTTCCACGGTAAGCGGGTAGAAGAGCTTCATCATGAAGAACTGAAAATCCAGCGTAAGCCAACTCACGCATTTCACGGTAGGTTAATTCAGGAATAGAGTGTGGTTGGTGGATAATTCCAGGATGGGCAGCAAAGATACCGTCTACGTCCGTAAAGTTTTCATAGAGATCAGCCTTAACACCTGCAGCGATGATGGAACCAGTTATGTCGGATCCACCACGGGAGAAGGTACAGATTTGATTTTCCTTAGTGACTCCAAAGAAACCAGGAATAACAAGGACTTCGTTGCTGTCAGCCAAGCCTTCAATCTTGTCATAGCTAGATGGAATGATGCGAGCATTTCCAGGTTCGCTTGTTACGATAATTCCCGCTTCTCTTGGATGAACATAGCGCGCATCGATGCCGTTTTGGTTAAAGTAAGCTGCGATAAGTTTGGCGTTGTTGTTCTCTCCAGCCGCTAGGAAGGTGTCATAGAGAAAGTCATTTTCTTCAATAGGAAGAGTCGCTAAGGCACGGATGCTTTTAGAAATTTTTTCTAGAACTGATGGTTTTAAGCCTAGTTCGCTCACCATAGCCGCATAGCGATCGATGATCCAGTTTTGGCTCTTGCTGATATCATTTCCCGCTACATAGTCACGATAGTATTTGATCAAGGCATCGGTTACCTTGGAATCTTCAGCATTGCGTTTTCCGGGTGCAGAAACGACCACAAAACGGCGCTCTTTATCGCTTTTAACGATGTCTAAAACTTTTTCTAACTGACTAGCAGAGGCAAGAGAGCTTCCGCCAAATTTTACAACCTTCATAGGGACTCCTCAAGTAAGTATTTTATACGATTATAGCAGAAAGAGGGGCTTTTTTCAATGAAGAAAATAGTATCGTCTTTAGTATAAAGTGAGCGTTTTGATCAGCCGAGACACTTTCGATTGGTTTTCTCTTGCCTCTTTATCTAAAAAAAGGTATACTTTGGCAATGAAATAATTTTATCACCTTATAAAAGGAGAAGCTATGAATCATATCTTATATCAGATCGTAGATGATCTTGCTATCATTACTTTGAATCGTCCCGAAGTGGCAAATGGTTTCCATATCCCAATGTGTGAGGAGATTTTAGAAGGTTTAACCTTAGCAGAACAGGATCAAGCTGTTCAGTTTATCTTGATTAACGCTAATGGGAAGGTCTTTTCAGTTGGGGGAGATTTGGTTGAGATGAAGCGTGCAGTGGATGAGGATGACATTCCTTCTTTGAATAAGATTGCAGAATTAGTCAATACAATCTCCTATAAAATTAAGCAGATCCCTAAACCTGTTTTGATGGAGGTAGATGGAGCAGTTGCTGGTGCTGCAGCCAATATGGCAGTGGCAGTCGATTTTTGTTTGGCGACTGATAAGGCAAAATTCATCCAAGCCTTTGTTGGAGTTGGATTGGCGCCGGACGCTGGTGGAATCCATCTCTTGAGTCGTAGTATCGGGGTAACACGAGCTGCACAACTTGCCATGACAGGGGAAGCCTTGACCGCGGAAAAAGCACTGGAATGGGGTGTGGTATACCGTGTCTGCGAGGCAGATAAGCTAGAAAGGACAAGAGAACAAGTTCTGAAGAAATTAAGACGAGGCTCAGCAAACTCATACGCAGCGATTAAAAAGTTGGTTTGGGAAAGCCAATTTAAGGATTGGCAGAATTATGCTGAATTGGAATTAAAGTTGCAAGAATCTTTGTCTTTGACTGAAGATTTTAAAGAAGGAGTCCGAGCTCATTCTGAAAGAAGACGGCCAAAATTTTCAGGAAAATAAAAAAATACTTGCACAATTCTTTGAAGTTTGATATACTTTTTGTGTCAAATGTTTTGAATGCAAAAGTTTTTTTGAGAAGGAGGGAAAGCTTTGGACTACCAACAAGTGAATGAGTATTTAACATCTATTTTTAATAATGTCCTTGTGATTGAGGAGGTTAGCTTACGAGGTAGTCGTTTCAAAGACATCTCCATCAAAGAAATGCACACGATTGATGTGATTGGCAAGTTCCCAGAGGCGACACCAAGTAAGGTTTCTAAAGAACTGATGGTGACTCTTGGAACTGTTACGACCAGCTTGAATAATCTCGAAAGAAAAGGTTATGTTGAACGCATTCGTTCTGATCAGGATCGTCGTGTGGTCTATCTGCATTTGACAAAGAAGGGTCGTTTGGTTCACCGCCTTCATAAACGTTTCCACAAGGCCATGGTCGAGAAAATTATCGATGGTATGAGCTCTGAAGAGATAGAAGTGATGGGTAGGGGCTTGACTAACCTTTATCAATTTTTGGAGGATTTGAAATAATGGCTTTTGCAAAAATAAGCCAGGTTGCTCATTATGTTCCAGAGCAAGTGGTCACTAATCAAGACTTGGCTCAAATTATGGATACAAGCGATGAGTGGATTTCAAGCCGTACAGGAATTAAACAGAGACATATTTCAAAAACGGAGTCAACGAGTGATTTGGCGACAGAAGTTGCCAAGAGTTTGCTGGATAAAGGGAGCTTAACAGCGAATCAGATTGATTTTATCATTGTAGCGACGATTACTCCTGATTCGATGATGCCTTCTACGGCAGCTCGGGTTCAGGCAAATATCGGAGCGCATAGAGCTTTCGCCTTTGATCTGACGGCAGCTTGCAGTGGCTTTGTATTTGCTCTCTCAACTGCTGAGAAGTTTCTGACAGCTGGACAGTTCAAAAAAGGGATTGTTATCGGAGCTGAGACCTTGTCTAAGGCGGTTGATTGGTCTGATCGTTCGACAGCCGTTCTCTTTGGGGATGGTGCTGGTGGAGTTCTCTTAGAAGCGAGTGATACACGTCACTTCCTCGTGGAAAATCTCTATACAGATGGCTCTCGGAGCGAGTGTTTGACCTATGGCCAAACGGCTCTAGCTTCTCCTTTCTCAGATCAAGAAGCAGTTCCTGCTTTTTTGAAGATGGATGGACGAGCAGTTTTTGATTTTGCAAATCGAGATGTTGCTAGATCAATCAAAGAAACTATTGAAAATGGTCCCATCGCAGCATCGGAATTGGATTATCTCTTGCTTCATCAGGCAAATATCCGCATTTTGGATAAGATGGCTAAGAAAATCGGTGTAGACCGAGACAAGCTTCCTGCCAATATGATGGAGTATGGAAATACCAGTGCAGCAAGTATCCCGATTTTGCTCTCAGAGTGTGTGGAGAATGGTAAGATTCGTTTAGATGGTAGCCAGACGATTCTCCTATCAGGCTTCGGTGGAGGTTTGACATGGGGCACACTCATTCTTACAATCTAGGTAATCATGTGGTAAACACATAGTTATAAATTTTTTATATTTTAAAGGAGTCCTATCATGGCAGTATTTGAAAAAGTACAAGAAATTATCGTTGAAGAACTTGGGAAAGACGCATCAGAAGTAACACTTGAATCTACTTTTGATGATTTGGATGCAGATTCATTGGACTTGTTCCAAGTAATCTCTGAAATCGAAGATGCTTTCGATATCCAAATCGAAGCAGAAGATAACTTGAAAACAGTTGGTGACTTGGTTGCCTACGTTGAAGAGCAAACAAAATAATTAACATATTACTAGAAGGAGTAGGGGAGACCCGCTCCCTCTTGTTTAGGTAATAGTTTGAGACTCAAATGATAAACTCATCGAACTATTACGTAAGCAAGGAATGATGGAGGCACTATGAAAACACGTATTACAGAATTATTGAACATTGATTATCCTATTTTTCAAGGAGGCATGGCCTGGGTTGCGGATGGTGACTTGGCTGGTGCGGTATCAAAAGCTGGTGGTCTAGGGATCATCGGTGGTGGGAATGCACCTAAAGAGGTCGTAAAGGCTAATATCGATAAAATCAAATCACTTACGGACAAACCTTTTGGTGTCAACATCATGCTCTTGTCACCTTTTGTAGAAGACATCGTTGATCTCGTGATTGAAGAAGGGGTCAAGGTGGTTACAACTGGTGCGGGAAATCCAAGTAAATACATGACTCGTTTCCATGATGCAGGAATTACAGTTATTCCTGTCGTTCCAAGTGTTGCTTTGGCAAAACGCATGGAAAAAATTGGTGCAGATGCAGTTATTGCAGAAGGAATGGAAGCCGGTGGACATATTGGTAAACTAACAACTATGACCTTGGTACGCCAAGTTGCTGCAGCAGTTTCAATTCCAGTTATCGCAGCTGGAGGAATTGCGGACGGTGAAGGTGTCGCTGCAGGCTTTATGCTTGGTGCTGAGGCCGTTCAAGTCGGTACGCGTTTCGTAGTAGCTAAGGAATCTAACGCCCATCCAAAATACAAGGAAAAAATCCTCAAAGCGCGTGATATCGATACGACTATTTCAGCTCAACACTTTGGACATGCTGTTCGTGCCATTAAAAATCAGTTGACACGTGACTTTGAGCAGGCTGAAAAAGATGCCTTTAAACAAGAAAATCCAGATTTAGAAATCTTTGAACAAATGGGAGCTGGTGCTCTTGCTAAAGCCGTTGTTCATGGAGATGTAGAAGGTGGATCTGTCATGGCAGGTCAGATCGCTGGTTTGGTTTCTAAAGAGGAAACTGTCGAAGAAATCCTAAAAGATCTATACTATGGCGCTGCCAAAAAAATTCAGGAAGAAGCCTCTCGTTGGGCAGGAGTTGTAAGAAATGACTAAAACAGCCTTTCTATTTGCGGGTCAAGGTGCTCAATATCTAGGGATGGGACGTGATCTCTATGATAGCTACCCTATCGTCAAGGAAACAATTGACCAAGCCAGTCAGGTTTTGGGTTATGACCTTCGTGATTTGATTGATAAGGAAGAAGCCAAGTTAAACCAGACTCGCTATACGCAACCAGCTATTTTAGCGACTTCGGTTGCTATTTACCGACTATTGAAAGAAAAAGGCTACCAGCCAGATATGGTGGCAGGATTGTCTCTTGGAGAATATTCTGCTCTTGTAGCAAGTGGTGCCTTGGACTTTGAGGATGCAGTTGCCTTGGTTGCTAAGCGTGGTGCTTATATGGAAGAGGCTGCACCTGCAGGCTCTGGGAAGATGGTTGCCGTTCTTAATACTCCAGTTGAAGTGATCGAGGAAGCTTGCAAAACTGCTTCTAAAGTCGGCATAGTGACTCCAGCTAACTACAATACTCCAAGCCAAATCGTTATCGGTGGAGAGGTGGCTGCAGTTGACCATGCGGTCCAACTCTTGCAGGAAGCAGGAGCCAAACGATTGATTCCTTTAAATGTATCTGGCCCTTTCCATACAGCTCTTCTCGAGCCAGCCAGTCAGCAACTAGCTGAAGCTCTTGAGGGAGTGAGTTTCTCTGATTTTACTTGCCCACTAGTTGGCAATACGGAAGCTGCTGTTATGGAAAAAGATCGAATCCAAGAGCTTTTGACGCGTCAGGTCAAAGAACCTGTTCGTTTTTATGAAAGTATTGCTGTGATGCAGGATGCTGGTGTGACCAATTTTATTGAAATTGGTCCTGGTAAGGTCCTATCAGGCTTTGTCAAAAAAATCGATAAAACAGCTCAGCTAGCTAACGTTGAAGACCAAGCAAGCTTGGATGCTTTGTTAGGAAACTAATGATCCCTTCTCCCATAAAATACAACAGGAAACAGGAGAGATAGAATGCAACTTACAAACAAAAATGTCTTTGTAACAGGTTCAAGTCGTGGTATCGGACTTGCCATTGCTCACAAATTTGCCCAACTAGGAGCCAATGTCGTTTTGAATAGTCGTGGAGAAATCTCAGAAGAATTGCTGGCTGAGTTTTCAAATTATGGTGTCAAGGTGGTGCCAATCTCAGGTGATGTTTCAGACTTTGCAGATGCCAAGCGTATGATAGATCAAGCGATTGCAGAACTCGGTTCTGTCGATGTCTTAGTCAACAATGCTGGAATCACTCAAGATACACTCATGCTCAAGATGACCGAAGAAGACTTTGAAAAAGTGATTAAGATCAATTTGACAGGTGCCTTCAACATGACGCAAGCAGTCTTGAAACAGATGATCAAGGCACGTGAAGGTGCGATTATCAACATGTCTAGTGTGGTCGGTTTGATGGGAAATATCGGACAAGCCAACTATGCAGCTTCTAAAGCAGGTTTGATTGGTTTTACCAAGTCAGTAGCACGTGAAGTTGCCAATCGCAATGTGCGCGTAAATGCTCTTGCACCAGGGATGATCGAGTCTGATATGACTGCTGTTTTGTCTGATAAGGTCAAGGAAGCAACATTGGCCCAAATCCCAATGAAACATTTTGGTCAAGCAGAACATATCGCAGATACTACAGTGTTCCTAGCTGGACAGGATTATTTGACAGGACAAGTTCTCGCTGTTGATGGCGGACTTAGCATGTAAAAAATAAGGAAAGATATAGGTAAGACAGATGAAACTAAATCGAGTTGTAGTAACAGGTTACGGATTGACCTCTCCTATCGGAAATACTCCAGAAGAATTTTGGAACAGTTTGCAAACTGGGAAAATCGGGATTGGAGAAATCACTAAGTTTGACCACAGCGAATTTGCTGTCCACAATGCGGCAGAAGTTCAAGATTTCCCATTTGATAAATACTTCGTCAAAAAAGATACCAACCGTTTTGACAACTATTCTTTGTATGCCTTGTATGCGGCTCAAGAAGCGGTGACAAATGCTAATCTTGATGTAGAAGCAATCGATAAAGACCGTTTTGGTGTCATCGTGGCTTCTGGTATTGGGGGAATTAAAGAAATCGAAGATCAGGTTATCCGTCTTCATGAAAAAGGTCCAAAACGCGTTAAACCAATGACACTTCCAAAAGCCTTGCCAAATATGGCTTCAGGAAATGTTGCGATGCGTTTCGGAGCAAACGGTATCTGTAAATCAATCAATACAGCCTGTGCTTCATCAAACGATGCCATTGGGGATGCCTTCCGCTCTATCAAGTTTGGTTTCCAAGATGTCATGTTAGTTGGTGGATCAGAATCATCTATCACTCCTTTTGCTATCGCTGGTTTCCAAGCGTTGACTGCCCTATCAACTACGGAAGATCCAACTCGTGCTTCTATTCCATTTGACAAAGACCGTAATGGTTTTGTGATGGGAGAAGGTTCAGGGATGTTGGTTCTTGAAAGCCTTGAACATGCTGAAAAACGTGGTGCAACTATCTTGGCTGAAGTAGTTGGCTACGGTAATACCTGTGATGCTTACCATATGACTTCACCTCATCCAGAGGGTCAAGGTGCGATTAAGGCTATGAAGTTGGCTTTGGAAGAAGCAGAAATTTCTCCAGAGCAAGTGGCTTACGTCAATGCCCACGGAACTTCAACTCCTGCTAATGAAAAAGGAGAAAGTGGTGCGATTGTAGCTGTTCTTGGTAAAGAAGTACCTGTATCTTCAACCAAGTCCTTTACAGGACACTTGCTTGGGGCTGCAGGGGCAGTAGAAGCCATCGCTACAATTGAAGCAATGCGCCATAACTTCGTGCCAAAAACAGCTGGAACAAGCGAGTTGTCAGACTATATCGAAGCGAATGTCGTTTATGGACAAGGCTTGGAGCAAGAAATCCCTTATGCTATTTCAAATACTTTTGGTTTTGGTGGACACAATGCGGTTCTTGCTTTCAAACGTTGGGAGAATAAATAATTATGAATTTAAATGAGATCAAGGACTTGATGGCTCAATTTGACCAATCAAGTTTGAGAGAATTTTCTTATAAAAACGGAACGGACGAATTGCAGTTTAGTAAGAATGAAGCAAGAATGGCTTCTGAAGCACCAGCTCAAGTTGCTCCAGTGCCAGCTGCAGTAGCTGCAAGTCCAGTAGTTTCTACCCCTTCAACTCCAGTAGAGAGTGCAGTGGAAGAAGTTCCAGTACCAGCTGAAACGACGGTTGCTCCGGAGGGGGATGTCGTTGAGAGCCCACTTGTAGGGGTGGCTTACTTGGCTGCTGGACCAGATAAACCTGCCTTCGTCACAGTTGGAGACAGTGTTAAAAAAGGCCAGACTTTGGTGATCATCGAAGCCATGAAGGTCATGAATGAGATTCCTGCACCTAAGGATGGTGTGGTGACAGAAATTCTCGTTTCAAATGAAGAAATGGTTGAGTTCGGTAAAGGATTGGTACGTATCAAATGATCGATATTCAAGGAATCAAAGAAGCTCTACCCCATCGCTACCCCATGCTCCTAGTGGATCGTGTCTTGGAAGTGAGCGAGGATACTATTGTTGCCATTAAAAATGTGACCATCAACGAACCTTTCTTCAATGGTCATTTTCCACAATACCCAGTTATGCCAGGTGTTCTTATCATGGAAGCATTGGCCCAGACCGCGGGTGTCTTGGAATTGTCCAAACCTGAAAATAAAGGGAAGCTAGTCTTTTACGCCGGAATGGATAAGGTTAAGTTCAAGAAGCAAGTTGTACCAGGCGATCAATTAGTCATGACGGCTACTTTTGTCAAACGTCGTGGTACGATCGCTGTGGTTGAAGCAAAGGCTGAAGTAGATGGTAAGCTTGCAGCGAGTGGTACTCTTACCTTTGCAATTGGAAACTAAGGAGGTTCTCCATGTTTCGTAAAATTTTGATTGCCAACCGTGGTGAGATTGCGGTTCGCATTATTCGAGCTGCGCGTGAATTGGGCATTGCGACCGTAGCAGTTTATTCAACTGCTGATAAGGAAGCTCTTCACACACTCCTAGCGGATGAAGCTATCTGTATCGGACCTGGTAAGGCGACAGAGTCTTATCTCAATATCAATGCGATTTTATCTGCTGCAGTATTGACAGAAGCAGAAGCCATCCACCCAGGTTTTGGTTTTCTTAGCGAAAACTCCAAGTTTGCCACGATGTGTGATGAAGTGGGAATTAAGTTCATCGGTCCTTCTGGTGCTGTGATGGACACCATGGGAGATAAGATCAATGCGCGTGAGCAAATGATCAAGGCTGGGGTTCCAGTTATCCCAGGATCTGATGGTGAAGTTCACACGGCTGAAGAGGCACTTGCAGTTGCAGAAAAAATTGGCTATCCTGTCATGCTTAAGGCATCGGCAGGTGGTGGTGGAAAAGGGATTCGTAAGGTTGAAAAGGCAGAAGACTTGGTCGCAGCCTTTGAGACAGCATCTAGTGAAGCCAAGGCCAATTTTGGAAATGGCGCAATGTATCTTGAGCGTGTGATTTATCCAGCTCGTCATATTGAAGTTCAGATTCTTGCAGATCAAGAGGGTCATGTTGTCCATCTTGGTGAACGAGATTGTTCACTCCAACGGAATAACCAAAAGGTCTTAGAAGAAAGTCCGTCCATTGCGATTGGCAAAACCCTTCGTAATGAAATTGGTGCTGCAGCCGTTCGTGCAGCAGAGTCTGTTGGCTATGAAAATGCAGGGACGATTGAATTTCTTCTCGATGAAGCGAGTGGCAATTTCTACTTCATGGAAATGAATACTCGTGTGCAAGTTGAACACCCAGTCACAGAGTTTGTTTCAGGTGTTGATATCGTGAAGGAACAGATTCGCATCGCTGCCGGGCAACCTTTACCTTTCAAACAAGAAGATATCGTCCTACGAGGTCATGCTATCGAGTGTCGGATCAACGCGGAAAATCCAGCATTTAACTTTGCTCCAAGCCCAGGGAAAATTACCAATCTCTATCTACCAAGTGGTGGAGTTGGCTTGCGCGTGGACTCAGCAGTTTATCCAGGCTATACCATTCCCCCTTACTATGATAGTATGATTGCCAAAATCATTGTTCATGGGGAGAATCGTTTTGATGCCTTAATGAAGATGCAACGGGCACTTTATGAACTTGATATAGAAGGTGTGCAAACCAATGCAGACTTCCAGTTGGATCTGATTTCAGACTGCCGAGTTATCGCTGGTGACTACGATACTTCCTTCTTGATGGAAACTTTCTTGCCAAAATACCAAGAAAAAGAATAGACTTTCAAACAGTATGAGAACTAAAAAGGGGGAGTTATGGCTCTATTTAGTAAAAAGGATAAGTATATTCGAATCAATCCTAACCGTTCCGTAAGGCAGAAACCACAAGCCAAGCCTGAGGTTCCGGATGAACTCTTCTCCCAGTGTCCTGGATGTAAACATATCATCTACCAAAAGGATCTTGGGAGCGAACGAATTTGTCCCCATTGTAGCTATACTTTCCGTATTTCAGCTCAGGAACGCTTGGATTTGACGATTGATTCTGGCAGCTTTTTGGAGATGTTTACGGGTATTGAAACTCAAGATCCATTAAACTTTCCTGGCTATCAGAAAAAACTTGCAACAATGCGTGAAAAGACAGGTTTGGATGAAGCAGTACTAACTGGTACAGCTAGTATCAAGGGACAAAAAGTTGCCCTTGGAATCATGGACTCTAACTTTATCATGGCTTCTATGGGAACTGTTGTGGGTGAAAAAATCACGCGCTTGTTTGAGTATGCAACGGTAGAAAACTTGCCAGTCGTACTCTTCACAGCTTCTGGTGGAGCCCGTATGCAAGAAGGAATCATGAGTTTGATGCAAATGGCTAAGATTTCTGCGGTAGTTCAACGTCATTCCAAGGCAGGACTTTTTTACCTAACTATTTTAACCGATCCGACAACAGGTGGAGTGACCGCTTCTTTTGCTATGGAAGGTGATATTATCCTAGCGGAACCCCAGAGTTTGGTTGGTTTTGCTGGGCGTCGTGTTATCGAAAATACAGTTCGAGAGACCTTACCGGATGACTTCCAAAAGGCAGAATTTTTGCTTGAACATGGATTTGTTGATGCAATTGTTAAACGGAGAGAATTGCCTGAAGCAATTGCTAAATTAGTAAGATTGCATGGAGGAAGTCGCGGATGAATATTGCGAAAATAGTCAGAGAAGCACGCGAGCAGAGTCGCTTGACAGCCCTTGATTTTGCCAATGGAATCTTCGATGAATTTATCGAATTGCATGGAGACCGCTCTTTCCGAGACGATGGTGCGGTTATTGGTGGAATTGGCTGGTTAGGTGAACAAGCAGTAACTGTCGTTGGTATCCAAAAGGGGAAAAGTCTTCATGACAACCTCAAACGGAATTTTGGGCAGCCTCATCCAGAAGGCTATCGCAAGGCTCTTCGCCTGATGAAACAGGCAGAGAAGTTTGGCCGTCCAGTTGTGACCTTTATCAATACGGCGGGTGCTTACCCAGGTGTTGGAGCTGAGGAACGTGGACAAGGGGAAGCAATCGCTCGAAACCTGATGGAAATGAGTGACCTCAAGGTTCCAATCATCGCGATTATTATTGGTGAAGGAGGATCTGGAGGTGCATTAGCACTAGCCGTAGCTGACCGTGTCTGGATGCTGGAAAATTCGATCTATGCCGTGCTCAGTCCAGAAGGCTTTGCCTCTATCCTTTGGAAGGATGGGAGCCGTGCTATGGAAGCGGCGGAGTTGATGAAAATCACTTCACACGAACTCCTAGAAATGGGAATCGTAGATAAGGTAATCTCAGAAACAGGCCTCTCTAGTAAAGAACTACAAGCTCGCGTTAAAAATGAATTGCGTGCAGAACTAGATAGGTTGCAAGAACTACCACTCGACCAACTTATTGAAGAACGTTACCAACGCTTTAGAAAATACTAAGAATGACTAAATGAGACTAGAAAGGTCTCATTTTTTATGGAAAAATGCAATTCAGGTCGAAAAATTGACAGTTGAGGAGATGGACAGTAAAATAGACAAAAAAGATCTATACTGTAGATGTGAGCCTACAACAATATTTTAAGAAGGTACTTGCAATGACAGGTACAGAAACATTTACAGTTCTTTCATCTGAGGACTTAGAGCAAACTTCAGGTGGTCTTGCTGTTTGGGAAGATGGTTATATTATAGAGAATTTTCTTCCTATATGGGGCAAGAGGCACTTAATTCTTATAGAGATGCTTGGAAGTACGGCTTCCGAGCAGGATAACCTTTCAAAAAAAGTACGATGAGAAACACAAAGAAACTAAGACAATTTGGAATATTTTTGCTTATTATTTTACTATCTACCTATTTACCACAAACAATTGGATTGTATGTGGCAATCATTTTAGGGTTAGGTGCTGATGTCTATTCTCTTATTTTAACAATGGAATTAGTAGGAAGTTTCCTTCTATTAATTTGGTGGTTAAAAAAGCAAAAGACGCTCTTTATCTTTGAGAAAAAGAGCTGGAACTGGTCATTTGCCTTCTACTTATTTGCAACTTATGTGGTTTATCAGATTCTCGGTAATTTTTGGACACGCTATGCTCATTTGATTAATGCTAGGAATATTCATGATGAGTATTTTACCGTGATTCTTTCAAATGGACAACCAACTTTTCTATCTACAGTTCTTAGTTTTATCTTAACAGTCGTTATTGGTCCTATTTTGGAAGAGATGCTTGATCGTGGGTATTTTATGAACACCTTCTTTCCTAAGTCAAAGTATTATTTAGATGTCATCTTATCAGGTCTTATTTTTGGGCTCAGTCATTTGATACTATCTCACCGAGACCCAATTAGTTTATTATATTATAGTCTGATTGGTTTCTTTTTCGCTCTTGTCTATCGTTCTACAGACAATCTTCGATTGACCATCCTCTGCCATAGTTTTTTCAACTTTCTCAACCATGCAAAACCTATCTGGATTTTTATTTACAATTATATCTATTATTATTTTTTTAGATAGTAGGAAGTAAAGAAAAAAGTGTTTGATATTTGTCAAACACTTTTTTCTAATTACTGTTCTTCTGTTACAAACTGGCTGAGCAGTCCATTGATAAAACGGGCAGATTTTTGATCTGAGAAGTCCTTTGCAAGCTCGATAGCTTCGTTAACAGCAACCAACTGTGGAGTGTCAAATGAAGTGATTTCAAAAACTCCCAAGCGAAGGAGGTTTCTCTCTACGAGTGTTAAACGCTCGATGGTCCAACCTGCTTTTAGATGTTGTGTGATTTGCTTGTCTAGCTCTTCCTTTTTAGCCTGAACACCAGAAACGAGCTCTGTCAAAAAGGTTGGAAGTTGCACATCTGTATCTTCACGATCGTGTGTGTAGGCGAAACGACAAGCAGTTTCGACGTCTGTATCAAACTCAAGACTCATAAGAGCTTGAAAAGCGCATTTACGGAGCTCACGTCTAGATTCTAATAGTGGACTAGTCATTGAGGAAGTCCTCATCAAACAAGTCTTTCAAGTCAGGTTTTGGTGTTTTATCTGGAACGATACCTGTAACATGGATATTAACAATATCTAATTCCACATCAGCCATATTGTAAACAGCATCTTTGACAGCTTTTTGAATAGCCATAGCGACCTTTGGTACCTTTACTCCGTACTCAAGGTAGAGGTAGATATCTGCTGTGAGTTCTTCGTCCACGTTTTTAAGATAAACACCGCGGCCGAGCGAAAGTTTTGAAAGGGTATCAGATACTGATTTGTTTGAAAAAGAGTGGACACCGTCAACTTTAGCTGTTGCGATAGCAATGATTTTTTCAAGTACACGTGGGGCGATAACGATTTCGCCTAGTTGTTCTTCAATTCCCATAGAATGACCTCTTTCTAGAGATTAGGCACGAGAAACGTAAGTTCCTTCTGCAGTGTTGATAACGAGTTTTTGTCCTGCTTCGATGAAGTCTGGCACGTTTACGACAAGACCAGTTTCCATCGTTGCTGGTTTACCAGAACCTGTAACAGTAGCACCTTTGATAGATGGTTGAGTTTCTGCAACTGTCAATTCAACAGTAGTTGGTACAGTTACACCGATTACTTCAGTTCCGTAGAATTGGATTTTCACATCAGAGTTTTCAAGGATGTAAAGCAATTCGTTTTCAACGTTGACTACAGGGATTTCGTATTGGTCGTAAGTTTCTGTATTCATGAAGTAAGCTGTGTCATCCATTTTGTACAAGTATTGAGCTGGAACAGTCTCGATGATGGCTTGTTCAAATTTTTCCTCTGGACGGTAGCTTGTATCAAAAGTAGAACCAGTACGGACATCACGCAATTTCATACGCATGATTGTGTTTCCTTTACCTGGTTTGTGGTGGCTAGCTTCCAAAACGCGGATCAATTTTCCGTCAGCTGTTTCAAAGGTCATACCAGCTTTTAATTTACTTGCTTCAATCATGTTTTTACCTCTTTAATAAATATTATTACTCTTCATTTTACCATAAAATACTCTGGAAATAAAGCCAAAATAGTTATTGGGAGTTGGTAGAGAAGAAAAAACCAACCTTAGGGCTGGTTTTGTTCTGTCTAGTTTTCTTTCAACTTCGCTAATTCCTGTGCAAGTAGTTTAAGGGCAACTTGTGGATTGGCTTGGCCTTTGGTTGCCTTCATGAGGAAGCCAGTGAAGGCCTTGTCTGCATTTCGTTTTCCTGACTTGAAGTCGGCAACGGCAGCTTCGTTATCCGCAAAGACTTGGTGGATGATTGGAATCAGAACATCTGGATCTGAGATTTGCACCAAACCTGCTTTTTCCACGTATTCACGCGCGCCACCGCCATTTTTAGCCAGGTGGACAAAGACTTTCTTGGCAATCTTAGAAGAGATCGTGCCGTCTTCGATGATGGCAATCATTTCTACTAAGTTTTCTGGTGTTAATTCGATTTGTTCCAGTGTCTTACCTTCGGCGTTCAAGAACTGAGCAACTTCGCCTTGGAGCCAGTTAGAAACTTGTTTGGCATCGCCACCGAGGGCAACAGCTTTTTCAAAGAAGTCAGAAGTGACTTTGTTTGCCGTCAACTGGCTAGCATCGTAGTCTGACAAGCCAAGTTCAGAGACGTAGCGAGCACGGCGTTCTTTTGGAAATTCTGGCAATTCAGTACGCATTTCCTCAATCCACTCATCTGAGATTTCAAAGAGTGGTAGGTCTGGTTCTGGGAAGTAGCGGTAGTCTGCAGCACCTTCTTTGACACGCATGAGGATGGTTGCCTTGTTAGCTTCATCGTAACGGCGTGTTTCTTGGCGGATTTGACCACCTGAGCGAAGGATTTCAGCTTGGCGTTGGACTTCGTATTCAAGCCCCTTACGGACGTTAGAGAAGGAGTTTAAGTTTTTCAACTCAGTCTTGGTACCGAATTTTTCTTGACCATAAGGGCGAAGGGAGATGTTGGCATCCACACGCATCGAACCTTCTTCCATTTTAACGTCAGAAATGCCAGCGTACTGGATGACTTCCTTTAGGGCTGTTAGATAAGCGTAGGCTTCTTCAGGAGAACGCATGTCGGCTTCAGATACAATCTCAATCAATGGCACCCCTTGGCGGTTGAGGTCAACATAGGAGTAGCCATCTGTACCGTGGGTGTTTTTACCAGCGTCTTCTTCTAGGTGGGCACGCTCGATACCGATTTTCTTGGTCGTACCGTCTTCTAGTTCGACTTCAATCCAACCGTTGTAACCGATTGGCTCATCAAACTGAGAAATTTGGTAGGCTTTTGGATTATCAGGGTAGAAGTAGTTCTTGCGGTCAAAGTGCATCTTTTTGTGGATGTCCATGTTGAGGGCAAGGGCAGCCTTGATACCGGCATCGACAACACCCTTATTGAGAACTGGCAGAACTCCTGGGAAAGACCAGTCAATCACGTTAGTGTTGGCATTTTGGTCGTTTCCAAAGTGGGCAGAAGTAGGTGAGAAGATTTTTGAATTGGTGTTGAGCTCTACGTGGACTTCAAGTCCAATGACTGTTTCAAAGTTCATTAGTTGTCACCTCCAAAAATCACGGGTTGTTGTTTATGGTAGTCTGTTGTTGCTTCAAAGGCAGCTGCCGCTTGGTAAATGGTTTCCTCAGAATATTTAGGACCGATCAATTGGAGACCGACAGGTAGGCCTTGAGAGAATCCAGCAGGAATTGAAATTCCTGGGAGACCTGCCAAGTTGACTGGGATGGTCAAAAGGTCGGCCAAGTACATGGCAACTGGGTCGTGGTTGAGTGAGTCCAAGTCATAGGCAACACTTGGAGCAGTTGGTCCCAAAATTAAGTCGTAATCCGCAAAGACTTTTTCGAAATCTTGGATAATGAGGGTACGGACCTGACCAGCTTTTTTATAGTAGGCATCGTAGTAACCTGATGAAAGGCTGAAAGTTCCTAGCATGATACGGCGTTTTACCTCTTCACCGAAACCTTGGCTACGGCTGTTTACATAGATTTCATCAAGGTTGCTTGCATTTTCTGCGCGATAGCCGTAACGGATACCGTCAAAGCGTTGCAAGTTTGATGAGGCTTCTGATGAAGCGATAATGTAGTAAACGGCAACACCGTATTTAGAGTGAGGAAGGCTAACTTCTTCGACGATGGCACCAAGTTTTTCAAAGTGTTTGGCTGCGTTCAGGATAGTTTCCTTAACCTCTGGGTCAATCCCTTCACCAAGGTATTCCTTAGGCAAAGCGATTTTCATGCCTTTGATATCTTGCCCGATTTTTGAAGTAAAGTCAGCAATGCGGACAGGAGCAGAAGTAGAGTCTTTAGCATCTTCGCTAGCAATCGCGTTGAGCAAGAGGGCATTTTCCTTAACGGTTGGTGCAAAAGGTCCAATCTGGTCTAATGAGCTACCGAAGGCAATGAGACCGAAACGTGAAACCGTTCCGTAGGTTGGCTTGAGACCAACGATCCCGTTGAAGGCAGCAGGTTGGCGGATGGATCCACCTGTATCAGAACCAAGTGACAAGCGGACTTGTCCAGAAGCTACGGCTGCCGCAGAACCACTTGATGAACCCCCAGGAACTTTGCTGTGGTCCCAAGCATTTTTAGTCGCACCGTAGTGAGAAGTCTCGCCTGAACCACCCATGGCAAACTCGTCCATGTTGGTTTTCCCAACAACGATCATTCCCTTAGCTTTGGCATTGGCAACGGCTGTCGCATCAAAGATTGGCTCGTAGTTGTAGAGCATTTTTGAGGCTGCAGTTGTAAGAATACCGTCTGTAGAGATATTATCCTTAACGGCCAGTGGAATTCCTGAAAGGACATTATCAGCGTCAATTCCAGCTTGGTCAATAGCTTTAGCTTGAGCAAGAGCTTGCTCTTCAGCGATTGTAACAAAAGCGTTGATAGCTGTCTCGCGAGACTTGATATCTTCAAGCGTAGCTTGGGTCAATTCAGTTGCGGAAATTTCCTTAGAGACAAGAAGATTATGCAAGTCTTCAATAGTTTTGTTATTAAAAGTCATTAGGCATCTCCTCCATCATCTAGGATAGCTGGTACCTTGATATAGTAGTTGTCTTTTTCAGGTACGTTTTTAAACAAGCGGTCGCGGTCTGTTCCTTCTTCAGCCACATCAGGGCGGAGTACAGTCTTGCGGTCAGCCATGGTTGTAGTAGGTGCAACACCAGTTGTGTCAACTTCGCCCAGCAATTCAACCATGTCTACAATCTTAGACAAGGTAGTTGCAAAGGCAGCAGTTTCTTCTTCAGAGAATCTTAATTTTGAAAGATTGGCAACGTGTGTTACCTCTTCTTGCGTAATTTTCATCTTGCATCCTTTCGTGAAATGATGATTTTTAGTCTGTTCTATTTTACCATATTTTCCTATAAATAAGGGAGCCGAACTGAAAAGAAATAGAAATTGAAAAATCGCTTTTAATTCGCTATAATGGTTAAACTAGAGAATAGAGAAAATAAGAGTTAGGATAGAAAATATGCTACATAATTTTTTTACAAGATTCCAAACCGTTCCTCCTCCCATTTCGCTCTTTTGGTATGGGATCATGATGCTTCTCTTAGTGCTTTGTATTTATGGGGCACTTGCTTATCACAAAAATCCGAAATTTGTCCGCTTGTTTAAGGGGATTCAGATCCTCCAGTTACTGGCCCTATATAGCTGGTATGTTGGTTTTGAGATTCCATTTTCTAATAGCCTTCCATTTTATCATTGCCGTTTAGCAATGTTTGCGGTAGTTTTCTTGCCAGATAAATGGCGGAGCAAGCAGTATTTTGCTCTTTTGGGGGTCAGTGGAGCGATTTTTGCCCTAGGTTATCCTGTCTTTGATCCCTATGATTTCCCCCATATTACCAGTTTTTCATTTTTGATTGGGCACTATGCCCTTCTAGTGAATTCCTTGGTTTACTTGATGAATCACTATGACAAGAGTCTGCTCAAGAAATATATGATCGTAGTCTATACTTTCGTTCTCAATTTCTTTCTAGTTGGGGTTAATCAGGTGACTGGTGGAAATTATGGTCTCTTAAGAGATACACCGTTTATCTCGAATGCTCCTCTATGGATAAAGTACCTCCTTGTGTCGGTCATTCTTTCTCTAGCTTTGCTTCTCTTTGATATCTTGTTCAAAAAACGGTGGGAAAAGAGAAATCAGGTGAAATCTGTGCTCTAGCTTGCCTTTTTATCGGATGAGCAATTGAAAAACTCCCCAAAATCCGATATAATGGAGAGTTGAAAGGAATGGTAAAATCCAATGTAAACATCATTCTTAGCTACTGAAACAACCAAAAATAGAAAATCAAAGAAAGAGAACTTATGACTATTCAAGAAGAAATCAAGAAACGCCGTACCTTTGCTATCATCTCCCACCCGGACGCCGGGAAAACAACCATCACTGAGCAGTTGCTCTACTTTGGGGGCGAGATTCGTGAGGCTGGTACTGTAAAAGGAAAGAAAACAGGGACTTTTGCTAAGTCTGACTGGATGGATATCGAGAAACAACGTGGGATTTCGGTCACGTCATCTGTTATGCAGTTTGACTACGATGGTAAGCGCGTGAATATCCTCGACACACCAGGGCACGAGGACTTCTCAGAAGATACCTATCGTACCTTGATGGCGGTTGATGCTGCGGTCATGGTCGTGGACTCTGCCAAGGGTATTGAGGCCCAAACCAAGAAATTGTTTGAAGTTGTGAAGCACCGTGGCATTCCAGTCTTTACCTTTATGAACAAGCTGGACCGTGACGGTCGTGAGCCACTGGATCTCTTGCAAGAACTAGAAGAAGTACTAGGTATTGCGAGTTATCCAATGAACTGGCCAATCGGGATGGGGAAAGCTTTTGAAGGCTTGTATGACCTTTATAACCAACGCTTGGAACTTTATAAAGGGGATGAACGTTTTGCCAGTTTGGAAGAAGGTGACAAACTCTTTGGAAGTAACCCATTTTATGAGCAAGTCAAAGATGATATTGAGCTTTTGAATGAAGCAGGAAATGAGTTTTCGGAAGAAGCTATTCTTGCAGGAGAACTGACTCCGGTCTTCTTCGGTTCAGCCCTGACTAACTTTGGGGTGCAGACCTTCCTTGAGACCTTCCTTAAGTTTGCTCCAGAACCACATGGACACAAGAAAACAGACGGCGAAATCGTCGATCCTTACGACAAGGATTTCTCAGGATTCGTCTTTAAAATCCAAGCCAACATGGACCCTCGTCACCGTGACCGTATTGCCTTTGTTCGTATTGTATCGGGTGAATTTGAGCGTGGAATGAGTGTCAATCTGCCTCGTACTGGTAAGGGAGCTAAACTGTCGAATGTCACTCAATTTATGGCCGAAAGTCGTGAGAATGTGACCAATGCCGTGGCAGGTGATATTATCGGGGTTTATGATACAGGTACTTATCAAGTTGGGGATACGCTAACTGTTGGGAAAAACAAGTTTGAATTTGAACCACTGCCAACTTTTACTCCTGAGATTTTCATGAAAGTTTCTGCCAAGAACGTCATGAAACAAAAATCCTTCCACAAGGGGATTGAGCAGTTGGTACAAGAGGGAGCCATCCAGCTTTACAAGAATTACCAAACAGGTGAGTATATGCTAGGCGCTGTCGGACAACTCCAGTTTGAAGTCTTTAAGCACCGTATGGAAGGCGAGTATAACGCTGAAGTTGTCATGACTCCAATGGGGAAAAAGACAGTTCGTTGGATCAAGCCAGAGGATCTAGACGAGCGTATGTCTTCAAGCCGCAATATCTTGGCCAAGGACCGCTTCGACCAACCAGTCTTCCTCTTTGAAAACGACTTTGCCCTCCGCTGGTTTGCGGATAAATATCCAGATGTAGAGTTGGAAGAGAAGATGTAAATCGTTACAAATGACTAGCAACATAAAGTTGCTGTCATTTGACGGTAACCGCTATGGCGGTCTACCTAAACGCTTCACTAGGAAAAATCCACGAATATTATCGATTCGTGGATTTTTTCATATAGTAAAGGTAATTGAAGTCAAAGGTAAATTAAAAAAACCAGAGAAATCATGTTACATGAATTCTTCTGAGGTTTTTCTAGTTTCCATATTTCTGATAAAAATCGACCTTGACCTGGATAAAGGTTTCGGCTTCGCGTAGTAGCTGCAGGAGGGTGGCACGGGTCTCAAACTCCTCACGTGTTTTAGGGAGACTCCGATTGCGGAAGACTTGCAGATAGCGTTCAATGTCATCAAGCAGGTCGTGAGCAGGATTGGTCTGACTTAGCTGGGCAGCTATCTTTGAAAAGAGCTGTGCCAAGATCAAACTCTCACTTGCGGCTAAGTGACAAGTATTGACCTGTTGGGCCATATTTCGCAGGATACGACTTTGGCGCTGTCTCATCTCAAAGTAGTGGATGTGGTAGTCCGTCTGGTGAAAGAGGTGGTCCGAGTGATCCAAATAGACTAGCTTGAGGGCCTCATCAAGGAGCTCATCTAATTCGTCAACGAGTTGGGCTCGATTGCGTCCGTCTCCTCTTGACAGATAGTATTTAAAGCGAAGCAGGATGTCTTTTAACTTTTCTTCGACCTGAAGGTGGTAGCTTTGGATGGTTTTTTCACGAGAGGGCATATAAAGGTTGACCAATAGAGCAAAGCTTGTCCCAATGAGAAAGAGGAGCACTTCATTGAGCAAGAGCTCTGGAGAGGTAGACTCCTGTACCAAGAGATGACTGACCAAGACACTGCTAGGGGTGATGCCAATCTCCCAGCCCATTTTATAGGCTAAAGGAACGTAGAGAGCCAGATAGAGGCCGAGACTCCAGATGTGAAAGCCTGTCAGTCGAAAGGCTAGAACACCGATAGAGAGCGCTAGGAGCATAGAAAAGAGGCGGTTACGGGCTAATTTCAGCGTACTTCTGCGCGTGTCAGATAGGCTTAAGAGGGCGATAATTCCAGCCGAAACTGCTGATGATAAATCTAAAAAATAAGCTAGAAAACAAGCAAGGCAGGTCGCTAAGATCAGTTTTGTCGTACGTTGGGTGATAGACATGAGAATTTCCTATAATACTAGAATAAGAGTATAAAAGACAAGGCTTGGAAGACTTGTCTTAAAAATCTATTTTTTACGAGCAGACGCGTACTCAGCTACTGCTGTAAAGAGGACGTCGGTAGAAGAGTTCAGGGCAGTTTCGCAGGAGTCTTGGATGACACCGATGACAAAACCAACTCCGACTACTTGCATAGCAACATCGTTTGAAATCCCAAAGAGACTACAAGCGACGGGAATGAGGAGGAGTGAACCACCAGCGATTCCAGAGGCTCCGCAGGCAGAAATGGCAGCGACGACACTGAGCACAAAGGCTGTACCAAAGTCAACAGAGATTCCCAGAGTATTGACTGCAGCTAGAGTGAGAATGTTAATGGTTACGGCTGCGCCAGCCATGTTAATAGTGGAGCCAAGGGGAATAGAAACAGAGTAGGTATCTGGATTGAGTCCGAGATCTTGGCAGAGTTTCATGTTTACAGGAATATTAGCGGCAGAACTACGAGTAAAGAAAGCTGTAATCCCACTGACACGCAAACATTTAAAAACAAGGGGATAAGGATTTTTTCTCATAAAGAGAAAGGCAATGAGGGGATTGATGACAAGGGCCACAAAAGCCATAGTTGCAATCAAGAGTCCTAGCAAAATACCGTAGTTAGCAAGGCTGGTAATTCCTTTATCAGAGATGGTCTTGAAGACCAAGCCCATAATTCCGAAAGGTGCCAAATTGATAATCCACTCCACAATCTTGGAAGTCACTCCAGCCATGGTTTTGAGCAATTCCTTGCTGTTTTTGCTAGCTTCTCTCATAGCAAGTCCAAAGACAACAGCCCAGGATAGGATCCCGATATAATTAGCTTGGACGATAGCGTTTAGGGGATTGTCCACGAGATTCAGCAGGAGGTTGCTGAGAACTTGACCGATACCGTCTGGTGGGGCAATCTCTGTGCTCGCACTGCTGAGAGTAATCTGGACTGGGAAGAGAAAACTAGCCAGTACAGCAATCAAGGCAGCTGCAAAGGTACCGAGTAGATAGAGAAAAATAACGGTCTTCATATTGGTATCTTGCCCTTTTTGATGTTGTGAGAGGGCATTTGCGACGAGGGTAAAGACCAAAACAGGAGCGATGGCTTTCAGACCCCCAACGAATAGGTCACCGAGAATGCCGAGCCCCGACAAACTTGGAAAAAGTAGCCCTAGAGAGGCTCCAAGAAGCATGCCGATTAGGATACGTTTGATGAGGCTGGCCTTGTTCCAGGCTCGAATAATTCTTTTCATAATAGTCTCCTTCAAAATGTATTGTTTATGATTATAGTATAAATATGCCGTTGAGGCAAGTCTTTTTTTGAGTTTGGGGGAATATCGGAATATTTATGAGGGATTTGAACGGGATGATTTGTGGTATAATACTAAAAAGGAGTTTTGTATGCAAGAATTTTTTCAACGTTATCTTGATAAATTGGATGTAACAACTGTATTAGAGAATGTCTTGACCAAGGTGATCTCTCTTTTGATTCTCTTTCTGTTGTTTTATATAGCTAAAAAGATGCTTCATGCGACTGTCCGAAAGATTGTCAAGCCCTCGCTTAAATTTTCAAATCGGGATGCAGGCAGACAAAAGACCATTTCTCGTTTACTTGAGAATATTTTTAACTACACACTTTATTTCTTTTTGATTTACTGTATCTTGTCTATTTTGGGTTTGCCAGTTTCTAGCCTCCTTGCTGGTGCGGGGATTGCTGGGGTTGCCATTGGGATGGGCGCACAAGGTTTTCTGTCTGATGTTATCAATGGTTTCTTTATCCTCTTTGAACGCCAGCTCGATGTGGGCGACGAAGTGATCCTCACAAATGGTCCTATTACCGTATCTGGAAAGGTCGTTAGTGTAGGAATTCGTACGACCCAACTTCGCAGTGACGACCAAGCCCTTCACTTTGTTCCTAACCGAAATATCACTGTTGTTAGCAACTTCTCTCGTACAGAGTAGGTCTGCTATTTTGGCAGATTTGTGGTACAATAGAAAGAGTTTGGTAAAGGAGAGAGTATGCTATTTGTAGAGAAAAAACTAGGTCACAATTGTACCTGGATAGACCTTGATGTGGACAAGATTAAAAACATGGAAGATCTTTCTGACGTCTATGGATTGGATAAGGAAACCATCGAGTATGCTCTAGATAGAAATGAACGAGCCCACATGGATTATAACCGTGAAACGGGAACGGTAACCTTCATTTATAATGTTCTAGACTTGGAAAAAGACAAAGAATATTATGAAGCGATTCCGATGACCTTTATCGTTGAAAAACAACGGCTAATCACTATCAGCAATCACAAGAATACTTATGTGATTAAACGCATGGCAACCTACCTTGAAAGCCATGAAATCATTTCAATCTACAAATTTCTTTTTGCCAGTTTAGAGATTATTAGTAATGCTTATTATCCAGTTATTGAAGAGATGGATAAAAGTAAGGATGAAATCAGTGCACTTCTTCGTCAAAAAACAACTAAAAAAAATCTTTTTGCCCTCTCTGACTTGGAAACCGGTATGGTTTACTTGACAGCTGCTGCCAAACAAAATCGTCTCCTCTTGGAACATATCCAAGGGCATGCTCTTTATCGCAATCTTAATGAGGTAGAAAGAGAGCAGTTTGATGATGCTATGATTGAAGCGCATCAGTTGGTTTCGATGACAGACTTGATTTCTCAAGTTTTGCAACAACTCTCAGCCTCTTACAACAACATCCTAAATAATAATCTAAATGACAATTTGACAACTTTGACAATTATCTCAGTCTTGCTGGCTATCCTTGCGGTTATTACAGGATTCTTCGGAATGAATGTCCCTTTACCGTTTACAGATGAACCGAATGCTTGGATTTATATTTTGATAGCTAGTCTCATTTTATGGGCAGTCTTAGCCCAATGTTTAAAGAAAATTGCTAGAAATTAAAAAGAAAAGGAGCCAGAATGGCAATTGAAAACTACATGCCAGATTTCGCTGTGGAAGCAGTTTATGATCTGACAGTCCCAAGCCTGCAGGCGCAGGGAATCAAGGCTGTTTTGGTCGATTTGGACAATACCCTCATTGCTTGGAACAACCCTGACGGGACGCCAGAGATGAAGCAATGGCTACATGATCTCCGTGACGCAGGTATTCGCATCATCGTAGTCTCAAATAACACCAAAAAACGAGTTCAACGAGCAGTTGAGAAATTTGGGATTGATTACGTCTACTGGGCCTTGAAGCCTTTCACTTTTGGGATTGACCGTGCCATGAAGGAATTCCACTATGAGAAAAATGAAGTGGTCATGGTCGGCGACCAACTTATGACGGATATACGAGCAGCTCACCGTGCAGGTATTCGCTCGATCTTAGTCAAACCCTTGGTCCAACACGACTCGATCAAAACGCAGATTAACCGGGCTCGCGAGCGCCGTGTCATGCGCAAAATCACTGAAAAGTACGGACCGATTACATATAAAAAAGGAATTTAACTATGGAAGAAATTCTCTGTATTGGTTGTGGAGCAACCATTCAGACGACAGACAAGACTGGTCTTGGATTTACTCCCCAGTCAGCACTCGAAAAAGGTTTGGAGACTGGCGAAGTCTATTGCCAACGCTGTTTCCGTCTCCGTCATTACAATGAAATCACAGATGTCCAGTTGACGGACGATGATTTCCTCAAACTCTTGCACGAGGTGGGAGACAGTGATGCCTTGGTGGTCAATGTCATTGATATCTTTGACTTCAATGGATCAGTTATCCCAGGCTTGCCACGCTTTGTATCGGGAAATGATGTCCTCTTAGTTGGAAATAAAAAAGATATCCTGCCCAAGTCAGTTAAACCGGGTAAGATCAGCCAGTGGCTGATGGAGCGTGCCCACGAAGAAGGACTTCGTCCAGTGGATGTCGTCCTGACTTCAGCTCAGAATAAGCATGCCATTAAAGAAGTCATTGACAAGATTGAACACTACCGTAAGGGCCGCGATGTCTACGTAGTTGGGGTAACCAACGTTGGAAAGTCAACCCTTATCAACGCTATTATCCAGGAAATCACGGGCGACCAGCATGTCATCACGACTTCGCGCTTCCCAGGGACAACCTTGGACAAGATTGAGATTCCGCTCGATGACGGATCTTATATCTACGATACACCGGGGATTATTCACCGCCACCAGATGGCCCACTACTTGACGGCTAAAAACCTCAAGTATGTTAGCCCTAAAAAGGAAATCAAGCCCAAAACCTATCAGCTTAACCCTGAACAAACCCTGTTTCTAGGTGGTCTCGGACGCTTTGACTTTATATCAGGAGAAAAACAAGGATTTACTGCTTTTTTTGACAACGAACTCAAACTCCACCGTACCAAGCTAGAAGGAGCAACTGACTTCTACGACAAGCACCTTGGAACCCTTCTGACACCACCAAATAGCAAGGAAAAAGAAGATTTTCCAAAACTAGTCCAGCATGTATTTACCATCAAGGACAAGACTGACTTAGTCATCTCAGGACTCGGCTGGATCCGCGTAACAGGAACAGCCAAAGTCGCCGTCTGGGCACCAGAAGGCGTCGCCGTCGTCACACGAAAAGCAATTATTTAAACACAGAAAGGAAAGGGTTGTCTTTATTAAGGCGAGCGTTGCGAGCCCGTAGAGAATACTTTTCGCCGTGGTGTCAGTTGGTACAAAGAGTTGTACCAACTGCGGAAAATTTGAGACCTTAGGCTCAAATTTTAGTCATGAAAGTCCGAAGGACTTTGCTGACGTCCGTCACCACTTCAGAAAAGTATAAAAAGAAACTCTTTTAAAGAAATTATGTCATTAACATCAAAACAACGTGCCTTCCTTAACAGCCAGGCACACACCCTCAAACCCATCATTCAGATCGGGAAAAATGGACTCAACGACCAAATCAAAACCAGCGTTCGTCAAGCTCTTGACGCCCGCGAATTGATCAAGGTTACACTCTTACAAAACACAGACGAAAACATCCACGAAGTAGCTGAAATCTTGGAAGAAGAAATTGGTGTGGATACAGTCCAAAAAATCGGACGCATCTTGATCTTGTTTAAACAATCCAGCAAGAAAGAAAATCGCAAGATTTCTAAAAAAGTCAAAGAAATCTAAACACCTACTCCAAACAACTGTTTTTACAGAGAATTAAAGGAAGACGAGCCTATGGCAATCGAATTATTGACTCCCTTTACCAAGGTAGAGTTGGAGCCAGAAATCAAGGAGAAAAAACGCAAACAAGTCGGGATCTTAGGGGGAAATTTTAACCCTGTTCACAATGCCCATCTTGTTGTGGCGGACCAAGTACGACAACAGTTGGGACTGGATCAGGTCCTGCTTATGCCCGAATACCAACCTCCTCATGTAGATAAAAAGGAAACCATCCCCGAGTACCATCGGCTCAAGATGCTTGAGTTGGCGATTGAGGGGATTGAAGGCCTAGCCATTGAAACAATCGAGTTAGAGCGCAAGGGCATTTCTTACACCTACGACACTATGAAGATTTTGACAGAGCAACATCCAGATACGGATTATTACTTCATTATCGGGGCTGATATGGTGGACTATCTGCCTAAATGGTACCGAATTGATGAGCTGGTCGACATGGTTCAGTTTGTAGGGGTTCAGCGCCCACGCTACAAGGCAGGAACTTCCTATCCAGTTATCTGGGTGGATGTGCCTCTCATGGACATCTCGTCAAGCATGGTGCGTGACTTCATTGCCCAAGGTCGGAAACCTAACTTTCTCCTACCTCAGCTAGTGCTAGACTACATCGAGAAGGAGGGGCTTTACTGATGGCATACCAAGACTATATCAACTGTTCCCGTGAGGTTTTGTTGGAAAGAATGGCAGAGCTTCTACCTGAAAAACGTTTAACCCATTGTTTGGGTGTGGAGCGTGCAGCCATAGAACTAGCCCAGCGATTTGGAGTCGACGTTGAGAAAGCTGGTCTAGCAGGCCTTCTTCATGATTATGCTAAAAAGTTGTCAGATCAGGAATTTCTAGACTTGATTGACCGTTATCGATTAGACCCTGACCTTAAAAACTGGGGCAGTAATGTCTGGCATGGAATGGTTGGCATCTATAAGATTCAGGAAGATTTGGATTTGCATGATCCAGAAATCCTGCGAGCTATTGAAATCCATACAGTCGGTGCTGGTCAGATGACCGACCTAGACAAAGTCATCTACGTCGCAGATTATATCGAGCACAATCGTGCCTTCCCTGGAGTGGAAGAGGCGAGGGAGATTGCTGAGCTATCGCTCAATAAGGCAGTGGCCTACGAAACAGCTCGTACCGTGGAGCATCTAGCTCATCAGGGATTCCCCATCTATCCCCAAACCCTTGAAACCTATAACGCCTTTGTGCACTATTTGAAAGAGGACTAAATGAACGAAAAAGAATTACTAGAACTAGTCGTGAAAGCGGCTGATGAGAAACGCGCGGAAGATATCCTCGCACTTGACGTACAAGAATTGACCAGCGTGACGGACTACTTTGTCATCACTAGCTCGATGAATAGCCGTCAGTTGGACGCTATTGCTGATAACATTCGTGAAAAAGTAGCTCAAGCTGGCTTTAAAGGTAGCCATGTTGAAGGCGATGCAGCGGGAGGTTGGGTTTTACTGGACCTCGGTGCTGTTGTTGTGCATATCTTCTCAGAAGAAATGCGTGCCCACTATAACCTAGAAAAACTATGGCATGAGGCGGACTCAGTAGACATTTCAGAAGCCTTAGCATAGGAAATGAACTCAGTTGCAGTCAACTGGGTTTATTTGCTTATTTTAGAAAATTGATGGAAAGGTGAGGGCGTCGTGTTTTTGTTCATCTCGAAACTGAACACGAGCTAAAAGCTACGAGAAAAAGAGTAACTTCCTTTGTATTTGACGATACAGCAGAAAGTTTCCTATTTTCTCCTTGCTTTTTTAACGCTCTTTGTATCTTAGAAAGGATTTGAACCCGTCCTGTAATCGTCGGAAATTAGATAGCCTTCCTTGGAGCTCGGCTCCATCGTCAAGCTCCTAATTTTCATTCCGATTACGGGCGGACTTGGTATCATGAATATGGCGACTTATGAAACCTTTGCGGCGGTCTATGATGCGGTCATGGATGACAGTTTATACGATAAATGGACGGATTTTTCTCTGCGTCATTTGCCTAAGACCAAGGAGAGAAAGAAGCTTTTGGAATTAGCTTGTGGAACAGGTATCCAGTCTGTCCGCTTTTCTCAGGCTGGCTTTGATGTGACGGGGCTTGACTTGAGCGCGGATATGCTGAAAATTGCGGAGAAGAGAGCGGCTTCAGCCAAGCAAAAGATTGATTTTATTGAAGGCAATATGCTGGATTTGTCCAAGGCTGGTAAGTACGACTTTGTTACGTGTTACTCGGACTCTATCTGCTATATGCAGGATGAGGTGGAGGTAGGAGACGTCTTTAAGGAAGTGTATAATGCCCTTAACGAAGACGGAGTATTCATCTTTGACGTGCATTCGACCTACCAGACAGATGAGGTTTTTCCAGGCTATTCTTACCATGAAAATGCGGAAGATTTTGCCATGCTTTGGGACACCTATGAGGACGAAGCCCCTCACTCCATCGTGCATGAGTTGACTTTCTTTATCAAGGAGGCTGACGGTTCCTTTAGTCGCCACGATGAAGTGCATGAGGAGCGAACATACGAAGTCTTGACCTATGATATTTTGCTGGAACAGGCTGGTTTCAAGTCCTTCAAACTCTTTGCGGACTTTGAGGACAAGGAACCAACAGAAACCACTACCCGTTGGTTTTTTGTGGCGCAGAAGTAGGAGAACATCATGACCATCACAGGTATTATCGCGGAGTTCAATCCTTTTCATAATGGCCACAAATACCTGCTGGAACAGGCTAAAGGGTTGAAAATTGTGGCCATGTCTGGGAATTTCATGCAGCGTGGAGAGCCTGCTATCGTGGACAAGTGGACACGGGCTCAGATGGCGCTGGAAAATGGAGCGGATCTGGTAGTGGAATTACCCTTTTTAGTCAGTGTTCAGGCAGCAGACTTCTTTGGACAAGGAGCTGTGGATATCTTGGCTCGGTTGGGTATTGATACCCTAGCTTTTGGGACAGAGGAAGTTCTGGATTACCAGAAAATTGCTGACCTATACACGGAGCAAGGTACCGAGATGGAGGAATTTGTGGAGAATCTGCCTGATTCTCTCTCCTATCCTCAGAAAACCCAGGCCATGTGGAAGGAATTTGCAGGTCTTGATTTTTCAGGCCATACCCCCAATCATGTTCTGGCTTTGGCCTATGCTAAGGCGGTTGCGGGACGTAGAATCAAACTCCATCCGATTCAGCGTCAGGGAGCGGGTTACCATTCTGTAGACAAGGCTGTGGACTTTGCCTCGGCGACAGCTCTCCGTCAGCACCAGAAGGACCAAGATTTCTTAGAACGCTGTATGCCTTCTGTTGACCTCTTTGAGCATGCTAGTAAGGCGAGCTGGGATGACTATTTTCCTTTGCTACGCTATCAAATCTTGTCAAATCCAGACCTAACCACCATCTATCAGGTCAATCAAGAAATGGCTGTGCGCATCAAGGATGCTATCAAAACAGCCCAGTCTTTGGAAGAATTGGTCGAGGCGGTTGCGACCAAACGTTACACCAAAGCGCGTGTCAGACGCCTCTTGACCTATATCATGGTGCAGGCCAGAGAAAGCGACTTGCCAGAAGCCATCCATGTCCTTGGCTTTACGGAAAAAGGCAGACAACATCTCAAGTCTCTGAAAGAGCAGGTCTATCTAGTCAGCCGAATTGGCAAAGAACCTTGGGATACAATGACCCAAAAAGCAGACCAGATCTACAAACTAGGACAGCCAAGTATAGCAGAGCAGAATTTCGGCAGAGTGCCGATTAGAATGGAAATAAGTGGAAACTGAAGTGGGTGACATATAACGAAGCATAGAGGGAATCAGATTGATTCTCTCTTTTGTCATGTTTAAAGCTATGAAAATTCTGGTTTTGACATTGCCAAAGTTCTAACAATCAAAAGCATTTCGTTTAATGACTATGATAAGGTTGATAGTGGCTTCCTGTTTTGTATGAGAACAGGGTGTTCCAAAGCGTTAATAATCTTGTCCTCATCTGTATCTTTCGAAAACGTCTGAAAAACGATTAAAAGTATGGGATTTACAAAAGAAATGATCTCTTCTAATGATGGTTTGGTCATTTTTTATTGGAAGTATTAATGGGCTTGATTTCGAAAATCGTAAGAGAATTTCAATAGTTTGAACTCTAAAAGCGAATTTTTAACAAAAATTAAGTGTTTTCATTTGTCATTTCGCGTATAATTACTTGAAAAGGGCAAGCCGTTTTGGTAAAATGATAAGTGGTGTATACTAGATAAGAACGACTGGTATATTCCATATGGAATCTGCTTTTTGAGTCAAAGGGATAAAAACTGAAACTGACTGCGGTTTTATTATCTTTGGTTTTGAGAGGCAGCGCAACTACGCTTTGTTAATGGTCATGAGGTTAACAAAGGGTCGCAATTGGATAAAAGAAAGGAATAGAATGTTTCGAAGTAAAAAATTTAACAAAGATTTCGAGATCGTAGATGAGAAAAAGCGTTATAAGCTTTACAAGTCGGGTAAAAACTGGGTAAAAGCCTCGAACTCTCAATTGGATCTCTTCCGTATCGGTGGGATGGGCGAAGTTGTCTCTAGTACCCTATCAGACACTGAAGAACTTGATCACGCACACCTTAGTTTTAACACGCTAGCGGGTATAGGGGGAATCCTGGCCGCGGGAGCTGCAGGATTTGTGATGACTCAAGAGCAAACTGTTTATGCGGATGAAACATCTGAGTATGCAAAAAAGGATAAAACAGTCATCGCTGCTGAACCAAAAGCAGCTGAAACAACTGAAACAAGTACTAACTCAATCATTGCTCAAGCGCAAGCAGAAGTAAAGAAAGCTCAAGCGGAACAAGCATCTGCCTCAGCTTCTGTATCAGTCAGTCAATCTGTTGAGGCTCAAGCAAGTGCGAGTCAGTCAGCTTCAGTCAGTCAATCTGCCTCAGCAAGTCAGTCAGTCTCAGCGAGTCAGTCAGCATCTGCAAGTGCTTCAACATCAGCAAGTCAGTCAACTGCTCCAGTATCTGAGTCAGCGAGTCAATCAACATCAGCTCCTGTATCAGCTTCAGCAAGTGCCAAAGCATCTGCATCAGTAAGCTCTACACCATCAGCGTCAGCGAGCGCTCCAGCACCTGCCTCTGTAGTTGAGAGTACATCAGCTGTTAGCGAACCATCAGCACAGGCTTCTGTGTCTACCTCAGCTTCAGCATCGCTCAACCTTAAGGTCAACCCTGCGGCAAGTCTTGTATCAGGTAGTGCTAACCAAAGTTTGGCAAGCGCAGCTCTTAGCACAAGCCAAGCAGCAACGACTAGCAACAACATCGCGGCTGGTATTGTAGCAGACAAGAACCAAGCCCAAGGCAAGGATACAACCAAGCAGGCTGAGAAGGATCAAGCGGCAGATAAGCAAGTAACTACTGCACCGAAAAAGGGTTACTCTGGTTTCCGCCAAGGTATTCCAGGTATTATTGACTCTGAAGCTGGTGTATTTCTTACCGATACACCAAATGGTCAATATGCCAAGAGATATCCAATTCCTGATCAAACAGCTTATAAACCAATGCCTGAGACACATGTTTATTTCCATAATGGACAAAACAAGCACTTTAATGGTACTTGGAAGCAGGAGCATATTGCTAGAGATGCCCTCTATATTTCTGAGACAGACACTAATCGTTTGAAACAACTTGGTCTTAACTATCGACTGGATGTTGTGCAAGTACGGAGTCAACAAGGTCAGATTGGATATTTACCACGTTTGACTATGTGGGGTTATCCAACGCCTGTCAAAGGGAACTTGGTATTGTTCAATGTACGAGTTAGTGGCGCAGGTGGTCAAGGAGTGGTCAATCAAGCTACAATAAGCTTCAATGTTACTCGTAACCCTCGATATGAGAGTGAATCTACATCTACAAGTCAATCAACGTCAGCATCAACAAGTACACAGTCAGCCTCAGATTCAATGAGTTTGAGCGCGAGTGACTCTGCGTCAATTAGTGCGAGCCAAAGTGCCTCAGCATCTATCTCAGCAAGTATTAGTGCATCAACGTCAGCAATTGCGAGCCAAAGTGCCTCAGCCAGTGCGAGCGTGAGCAGTAGCGTATCTGCTTCTGTATCAGGAAGCCAAAGTGCGAGTGCATCACTCAGCGCAAGTCGCTCAGCTTCAGCAAGTGCAAGTTCAAGCCGTTCAGCCTCAGCGAGCGTAAGCTCAAGTCGTTCGGCCAGTGCTTCAGCCAGTGCATCACTCAGCGCAAGTCGCTCAGCTTCAGCGAGCGTAAGTTCAAGCCGTTCGGCCAGTGCCTCAGCGAGTGCATCGCTTAGCGCAAGTCGTTCAGCTTCAGCGAGCGTAAGCTCAAGTCGTTCGGCCAGTGCTTCAGCGAGTGCATCGCTAAGTGCAAGTCGTTCAGCTTCAGCGAGCGTAAGCTCAAGCCGTTCAGCAAGTGCCTCAGCGAGTGCCTCACTTAGCGCAAGTCGCTCAGCTTCAGCAAGTGTAAGCTCAAGCCGTTCGGCAAGTGCATCGCTTAGTGCAAGTCGCTCAGCTTCAGCAAGTGTAAGCTCAAGCCGTTCAGCGAGTGCATCGCTAAGTGCAAGTCGTTCAGCAAGCACATCAGTAAACTCAAGTCAATCAGCTTCAGCATCTGTATCAGCTAGCCAAAGTGCTTCAGCATCAGTATCAGCTAGCCAAAGTGCTTCAGCATCAGTAAGCGCAAGCCAAAGTGCTTCAGCGTCAGTATCAGCAAGCCA